>JAJFUQ010000250.1 GCA_021372355.1 Nocardiaceae bacterium
CCGCTCGAGTTGGGGGACTACCTCACCGACGCCGAGATCAGTGCACTGCGGCAGCGCACGAAGCGATTGATCGATTCGCCGGTGCTGCCTTTCCCGGGCACGAGGCGACCGATTCCGTGGCCGCCATTCTGATTGCAAACACGAAAGCCGCAGGCGTACCTGCGGCTTTCGTTGAAGGTGGAGGCTACGGCTGGACCGGAGCCGGAGCCGGGTCCGTGAGGCCGTACTCGAACGACGTGGTCACCGAGACGTTGTCGTTGATCTCGGTGGTGTGCGAGCCGTAGAGGCTCGAGCTTCCGTCGGTCGAGGCAGTGACGCCGAGCGTGGTGTTCTCATCCGGGTAGATTTCGCCGTAGACACTGCCGCTGCCTGTTCCATCAGGGGCGAAGGTGTACTCGCCGCCGACGCCGTACTGGTCGGTCGTGTAGCTGGCGTTCACCGTGGTCTCACCGGAGACGAGGTCGTACTCGCCGCCGAACGCAACGGTGCCGTCGTCGTAGCCGGCGTAGACGGCTGCGCCGCCGTCGCTGTCGGCGGTGATGCCGACGGTGACGTTGTCCGCCGGGTACACCTCGGCGGTGACCGTGCTGAGGTCGTCTTCGACGTTGTACGTGTAGCCCAGGGAGTAGTTGGGCTGCGTGTACGTCGCGTACACGTTTGTTTCGGTTGCCGCATCCGGGTCGTTCGAGAACACCGGGATCGAACCCTCGACGCCGGCCACGAATCCGTTGCCGTCGTCATCCGTGTTGTCGATGACCGCGTAGTCGTAATCGATCGTCGTGGTCACCAGAAGCTCGCCGGCGTCGACTGCGGTGGCCGGACCTGCGGTCACGATCATGGCGGCGGCGACGGGAACGGTGAGGACAGCAGCAACGCGAGAGACTCGCTTCAGGGACTTCGTGTTCATGAGGGCAGCAACTTTCGAGCGCAACGGCAATTCGGTCGGTTCATCCGATTTTGTGATCGGACTCACCGACCGTATCGACGGGCTGTGAGATGCACGTTACTGCGACCTGGGCTTTGTGAGTTTGTACTCATCCTCTTCTCAGGAATGAGAAAGTATGGTAAGCCAAGCCTAATCTTAAATCTGTGTACCGCCAGTGTAACCGGCATGTTGCCGAACTGCCTATTGCGCGAAAAAGCGCCGCAGGCGGGTCGAGAACCCGCCTGCGGCGCTGTCGGTCAGTCCTGAGTTATCAGGGCTTGGTGTCGGCGATGACGTACGAAGCCTCGGTGGTCGGCTTCAGCGTGGCGTAGCCGGCGTCGCCCTTGGTGCCGATCTCGTGGGTGTCGTCGACGTACTTGGTGTAGACGCTGACCTCACCGTTGGTGGTGTTGTACTGAACGCCGAGCTGGTCGCCGTTCTTGTTCTGCTCCTGGGCGTAGAGCGTGGTCTCGGTGTCCTTGTTGTCGTCCGGCGCGAGGTTGGTCTGCTTCACGCCCACCTGGTACTGCGAGGTGTTGTAGTCGTTCGCGCCGGTTTCCGGCTTCTGCCAGTCGGTCTTGTAGTACAGCTCGTCGCCCGTGAGGGTGCCCTCTTCGTTGGTGATGAGCTTGCCGCCGATGGCCGAGCCGGTGGGCTTGCCCTTCTCGTCCTGGCCGAGGTTCAGCTCGCCGTAGTACTCGTTGGCGATCTTGTCCCCAGTGATCTTGCGGGTGTAGCCGATCTTGCCGTCGTTGCTCTTGCAGTAGCCGCCGACCTCACCGGTTGGGGTCACGTCGGCACCGTTCTTGGTGGCGCCGAGAGGGGCCTTGCCGTTCAGGTCGCACTGGCTGCCATTGTCGCCGGTGTCGGTGACCTGGGTGTCCCATGCGATGTAGGTCTTGGTGGTGTAGTCGCCGACCGCTGCGCTAGCGGGTGCAACCGAGGTTGCAATGGCGGCGGCAACCGGGATCGTCAGCACGGCCACACGCTTGATGGACTTCAGGTTCATATTGTCAGCAACTTTCGGGCGAATTTCTTAAGGACATGATCGGGATGTGACTCCCGACTCACAGACGCTATCGACAATTGCTGTGACCTGCGTTATCAGGAATTTCAGGTTGTGAATTTCCCCTCACGGGCTATTTGAATTCGGGGCTATTGTGATATGAAGTATTTGTTGTTAACTTCTGTTCATTTTAAAGACACTTTTCAGCTACCTAATTCAAACTTGAGTTACCGAGCGTGCACCATGGCGCGAGAGTGGCCGTGAGAAGTTGTCCGATTTCCCACACCGAGCCCTCCGCTAGTCTCGAACGCATGCAGTCGTGGTCGTGTGTCGATGTCCCTGTGATTCCGGGGCATGGTCCCGCTCTGCGGCTGTACGACACATCCGATCGAGCCGTCCGTCCGGTCAGCCCAGGCAAGACCGCGACCATGTACGTCTGTGGCATCACCCCGTACGACGCGACGCACCTCGGGCATGCCGCGACCTATGTGACGTTCGATGTCATCAACCGCGTTCTCCGGGATCAGGGCCATCAGGTCCACTACGTGCAGAACGTGACCGACGTCGACGATCCGCTGTTCGAGCGAGCCAATCGGGACAACGAAGACTGGGTCGTTCTCGGACTTCGCGAGACTGCGCTCTTCCGCGAGGACATGGAGGCGCTCCGGGTGCTGCCGCCCCGTGACTACATCGGTGCGGTCGAGTCGATTCCGGAAGCTGTGGCGATGGCCGAGAAACTCGTCGCTGCCGGTGCGGCGTATGTGGTCGACGACCCGGAATATCCCGACGTCTACTTCTCGATCGACGCGACCGAAGGATTCGGCTACGAGTCCGGTTTCGATCGCTCGACGATGGAGAAGTTCTTCGCCGAGCGTGGCGGTGACCCGGACCGGCCTGGCAAGCGAGACCCCCTCGACGCGCTCATCTGGCGCGCGGCCCGTCCCGGTGAGCCGTCATGGCCCTCACCGTTCGGGCCGGGACGGCCCGGTTGGCACATCGAGTGCTCGGCGATCGCCGTGAACCGCATCGGCGTCGAATTCGACATCCAGGGTGGCGGTTCGGATCTCGTCTTCCCGCACCACGAATTCAGTGCCGCGCACGCGGAGGCGCTGCACCCGGGCCATCGGTTCGCGCGCCATTATGTGCACACCGGCATGATCGGACTCGACGGCGAGAAGATGTCGAAGAGCCGCGGCAATCTCGTGTTCGTTTCGAAGCTGCGGGGGACCGGCGTCGACCCCATGGCTGTCCGGCTGGGTTTGATGTCGCGGCACTACCGCGAAGACCGGGCATGGACGGCCGACGTGCTCTCCGATGCCGAACAGCGACTCGCCTTGTGGCGTCGCGCGTGCGAACTTTCCGCGGGCCCGAACGCCGACGACACGGTCGCCAGGCTGCGCCAGCACCTCGCCAATGATCTTGATACGTCGAAAGCTCTTGCGGCGGTAGATGGTTGGTGCAAACACGCGCTCGACATCGGGGGCAACGACACAGCCGCGCCGGATCTGGTGTTCCGCACGGTGGACGCCTTGCTGGGCATTTCCGTCTAAACCGTCATTTCGATACGGTGATCTTGGTCGCTGGGGCTTGGCATAATTTGCTGACCGGTTCCCGCTACTCGTCCGTGCCTGTCTACGCCCGATGGAGTCTTCTGCCCGTGTCTCGAGTGTTTTCGCGCGTGCGCTGCGCGAGTTTCCTCGTCGCCGGCGCCGTCCTTCTCGTTGGCTGCTCGCAGACCGGCAGCGCGGCGGTCGTCGGCACGAGCGCTCCGACCGCTGACTCGGCGTCAATCCCGGCCGGGCCCGACCCCGCCAAGTATCCGGGTGGGCGGGCGCTGCTCGAAGGACTCAAGGTCCCCGCGGTGCCGCCGATCCCGGCATTGGACAAGGTCGAACAGGACTTCCCGAAGACCACGGTCGACAAGGTGATCAGCGACTTCACCGAGTCCCAGATCAAGGTCGGCGTTTACGGTGACCGTCAGTCGAAACGCACGATCGCGCTGGTTGGTGGGTCCCACGCGGAAATGTGGATCACGGCGCTCGACATCCTCGGCAAGCGCAACGGCTTCAAGGTCAAGACGTACCTGAAGATGGGCTGCCCGCTGTCAACGGACCCGAACCCGCTCAAGACCGACTTCACGCCGTACCCCGGGTGCTACGACTGGGACCTGCGCGTGCTCGATCGCCTGAAGCACGAAAAGCCGTACGCGGTCTTCACGACGTCGACCCGTCCCGCGCCGAGCGGCATGGGCGACTGGCTGCCGCCGGGCTACGTCGATGCCTTCGACCAGCTCATGAGCGCTGGAATCACGGTCTACGGACTGCGGGATACGCCGTGGCCGCGCAGCACGACGGGGGACTGGGCGACGCCGACCTGCCTGGCCCAAGGTGGAGACGCGAACACGTGCGGCAGCGTGCGTGACGTCGTCGTCTCGCCGGTGAACCCGGCGGTCGAATTCGCGTCGACGCGTCCGCTGTTCAAGTCGCTGGACCTCACGGCCGCGATGTGCACCGCAACGGCATGTCCCGCGATCGTCGGCAACATGATCGTCTACAAGGACTGGCATCACCTGAGCGCGACGTTCGTCCGCAGTCTCACCGATGAACT
>JAJFUQ010000253.1 GCA_021372355.1 Nocardiaceae bacterium
TCCGTTACCCCTAATGCCTATCGGTCGGACTGGATCGTCATTGTCTTTACAGACCCAACCCTGTCGCAGGGCGACAAGGGTGACGTAATACTCGACTTCGATTTGCGCGGGATTAGGGAGTAGCTCCCTCTCCCTTGCTCATCGCCTAGAACGGGTAGGGCCCAACCTGACACCCGAAAGGGCCGCAAAGTGCGTCAGAGTAGGGCCGCTTAACCGGGTTTCCGGACACATGTCGGTCATGGTCCTTAACGTCACCCTGACAGGAGGAGAGTTCTACAGACAGGAACGTTCCAGCGAAACGCCCTATTATTTTGATATGGGTGGAAGTCCAATCGAGGGCATGCTTGATGAGCTCGCGGAGAAGCGCGACGAACTGCTCATAGCCCTCCGCGAGGCGGACGCGAAGCTGGTGGCCATGAAGCGGCAGCTTGGCGAAGTCAACAACGAAATCGATTCGCTTCGTAGAGTCAACGCCGAGCTACTTCGACGACACCCCGAGCTAAGTGGGCAGCACGATGCCTCCTAAGCGGCTCGTTCCTTGCCGCCCGACTTGGCTTGGCCGTTAGGCGCAGCACCAAATTCCGCGCCCCATCATGGTCTTTCAGTCGTGGTGTTGGTGTATCCCGTCTCGATCCACGTGGTGTAGCTGATCGTTGCGGGGACGGGAATGTCGATGCCCGGGAGTCCTTCCGGCGTATGCGCGACCGTCTCGGTGCCCTGCACCGCTCCGGTCACGGGGTTCAAAATGATGACGCGCTCATTGCTGTTCCCTGGGGAGAAGGCGCTGATCGCGAGACTCGTGCGGCCTTCTCGATCTGTTGTGGTGCCAAGAACATGAACGCCTTCACGCATGGAGATGATCTTGAGTAGTGCACTTTGGAGTTCGGGCCGAACGGCATTGATGCGCCAGATGTCGCCTGCCCCGACGAACCACTGTTCCGTCGTCCAGTCTGGATGCTGGTGGAGCAGCGTATGCACGATCTCGTCGACGGTGGCGTCGGGCGCTAGCTCAAGCCTTGGAATTGTTGACGCCGGGTAAGAACCATTGGAATCTGCAGGCTTACCTGCACGCGTTTCTTCAAACCGCCCCGACCCGTCGGCGCCTGCCCAAAGCTGACGTTCACTCGGCTCAGTCCCCAGATCTCGTGTTGTGCCATCGGGCATTGTGGCGGTTGAGAGGTACCAGCCGCGTGTCTTTACGTACTCGAAGGACCCTGAGCCTTTGGGAGGCAGCTGTCGTGCCGCCTTGGCCGCTAAGTCGTCGAGTAGTTCTTTCGTCGACTGCTGATGGTTCAGGCTGACATAGCGAAGCAGTGGTGGGGTTGATATGCCGCCCGCCGCCGGTCGATCGGTCGCGGGGGTGGTTCCACCGGCAACGGATTCGTCTGTGCGGTGGCTGTTCGAAAATGCGAAGACGGCAATCACTGCCGCAACCACGACGAGCACCGCCGCCGCAAGACGTAGGTGAACCACTGGTCTGGGTCGGGACCTCACAGCCCCGCTCGGGGAGGCACCGACTATCGCCTCGGCGCGAGACCTCGCCAAATGAGCGTCCAGCTGGACGGGCGGTTCGGGAAACGACTGTGCTGCCATTCGTTTGACGGCTTGTTTGGCCTTCATCTCGGATCATCCTTGAGGACTCGAACTGTGGAAGAAGAGGGGTCTAGCGCAGTCGTCTGGCGGCGGAGCGATTGAAGGTCCTCCTTCGTAAGCTCCTTAGCAAGCCGCCGGCGCGCACGATGGACGCGGACAGCGAAGGCCGACGGTCGACATCCCGCAACGGCGGCGGCGGCGCCGTAGCTCAAGCCATCCCATACCGTCAGCATCAAGGACTCGCGGTCCTGGTCAGGCAGTCGCGCCAGCGCCCTCAATACAGAAATCCGCTCCAATGCAGCTGCCTCGGCTGCGGAGCTGACCGTCACCGACCTTTCCAGCTTGGCAAGCTCCTCCGCGAGACATCGTTGACGATCCTGCCGCCGCCATTCATCCGACAGCGTGTTGCGGGTGGTGACGAGGAGCCAGGGCAATGGATTCTTTGGCAACTCATCAAAACGCCGCCACGCTTGCAGAAACGCCTCATCGGTGGCGTCTCGCGCGGTTGTTGCGTCCGTACGGCGCAAAGCAAAGGCGAGCACACGCGGATAGTCACGCACATACATCTCGGTAAATCGCTCTGCACTAGTTTCCACAAGGCCTCCGAGGGCATCGGTTAAGCAGGTGCCCGGCCTACACCCGCTGGCCGTGTCACTAAGTAATGGTCGGTCGGAGCGTCGTTCTTACACATCCTCGGAAACATTCGAAGTATTGCTCGCATGAGAGCACCCAGTTACAAGATCGCGAATCTCATCCCGAGTTGCCGGACATTCGCTATGGTCGTCAACGCTCGGGCGATTGTTCCAGGTTGTGCAGCGCCGCACTACCGCGACCACCTACATGGACGGACAAGATGAGGCGTTTTATTGCTATGGCAACTGCTTCGGTTGCCACGATTGTCACAGCTGCAACTCTGGCAGTGACATCTGCGCAAGCTGTACCGACGAGCGAACCGGGGCCGACAAGTTCGCCTGGAGTTAGCGTGGGAACGAAGCCTGAGTTCTGCGTGATTGTCGTCGACAAGGGAACGTCTGCAGCGAGGCCATCGAAAGAACTGTACAAAGCCTGCTCAGACAAGGGGATGTCCGACGCTCAGGCGAAACTGCAGTCGCCTGAGGCCAAGTCCAGCTTGGCTCAGGCCGGCGCGGCAGCCGCAACGAGCACACCTCTCGTCCGGTGGTGGCAAGACTACGGCTACACCGGCAGTTCGACCATCATCTACGGCGCGTACGGCACATGTGACACCGCAGGGTACTACCTAGTGCCGAACTCGTGGTGGCAGCTCAACCTGTCCTCGATGCAAGGCTATGGGCAGTGCAACTTCTCGACCATCCACGCCAAGAACAGCTCTTACTACACCCAGTACGCGCTGCCAGTCTGGTATGTCGGAAGCATCCTCAACGACAACGTCGGAAGCATGCAGGTCTACCTCCAGTAATTCGGGTTCGCTTAAGGGGCGACTCCCGCCGCGGGAGGCGAATGATGGGCCCGGCACTGGGCGTTCCGGGCCCATCATTCGCGAGATGCGTGTCAGTCTGGCTTAGCGCTACTTTCACGGAGATGTTCCTGCCCTGCGGTTCAGCGGAGGTTCTTAGTGCGGGTCGGATACATGCGGGTCAGCACCGTGGAGCAGAACGCGGTCCGTCAACTCGACGGGATCGAGGTCGAGAAGACATTCACTGACACCGCCTCAGGCAAGGACGCGGCCCGCCCGCAGCTCGAGGAACTGCTCGGGTATGTCCGCGATGGTGACACGGTGGTGGTGCATTCGATGGACCGGCTGGCACGCAACCTTGATGATCTGCGCCGACTCGTTCGCGGTCTCACCGATAAGGGGGTGCGGGTCGAGTTCGTGAAAGAGGGCCTGGTCTTCACCGGGGATGAGTCGCCGATGGCGAACCTGCTGTTGTCGGTGATGGGCGCGTTCGCCGAGTTCGAGCGGGCGTTGATTCTGGAGCGCCAGCGCGAAGGTATCGCCGCGGCGAAGAAACGGGGAGTCTACAAGGGGCGAAAGCCCGCGCTCGATGAGCGCCAGGCGTCTGCGCTGGTAGCGCGTATCGAGGCTGGCGAGGCGATCGCTGCGCTAGCGCGAGAGTTCGGCATTAGCCGAGAAACCGTTTACCAGTACAAAAGGGTCGCGACCGCGACGCGACGGCTTGAATCAGGTTCACCGGCGTCGTCCTGAGCCGGTTAGCTCCAGGACTGCAGAGAAGGGTCCCAGCGTGCCTCGATGGTTGTGGTAGGAAGCGCGGCCAGGGCCTGGTTGTAGCAGCGGCCAGCGGCATCTATCGCTGCGGCGAAGTCGTGGAGGCTGGCATGGAGTGGGCTTTGACGAGCGGCAGTGACCCAGCTCTGCTTCCAGAACTGGTCGGGCGAAACCATCTTGCGGGGCAGGGTGAGGTTTCGCTGATCGCGTTGGTACTCGATTGCTGCCACGGTTTCGGCCAGCGAGAAGCTCAGGTGTGAACTGATAAGCAGCAGGTCAACGAGGTCACGGGTTCTCGATGAGGCAACAACAGTGCTGCCGTGCTGATGCTTTTCGTACATGGCGCAGATCTTGTCCGCGATCTGATCGGCCAAGGGGAAGAGTCGGATAGGTGTGGGCCGATTCGGGAAGTCCTCTAGCGCGGGGATGGGCGTGAGAAGGTGCTCCTCAAGCGGGCCGACGAGGCCGCGCCAGGAGACGAGATCGATGCTGAACTCCCCGAACTGGTGCGGCCCGATTCGGGCGGTGACCTTGATGGTGGTGCCTTTACCGTTCGACAGTTTCCGCGGATTGGTGACATCGAACGAGAAGTAGTCGACAGGGTTGTCGCGGACCAGGGCGGCGAGGTCGCGGTGGGCATCGTCGTCGCTCAGTGGTGTCATGAGGTCGATGTCTTTGGAATGGCGGGCGTCAGGCAGACGAATCATCATTCCGGTTCCGCCTTTGAGCACCCAGTTGTCGGGGGCTGCGGTGAAGACCCGAGCGAGGAAGCGACCGACCATGAACCGGTGCCGGACTCTGTCGACGGGTTGGGCGATTGAGTCGGCGTAGTTCTTCAGCCGGTTGTTCAGACTGGTGACGATCTGGCGGGGCGGGCGAGGTGCGGTCAACGGGACTCCGATTTGCGCGCTGGTCTCCTGGCTGAGGACGCCGGCGGACGTCCGCTAGCCGTGATCGCGGTGGTTTTGAGCCGGGCGGACGAGTCGGCTATCCGTTTCATGGCCTCGGTCATCTGACTTGCGGTGTTGGCGGACTCGGCTATCGCTCGGATGGTGGCGGTCGTATCGAGCGCAGCCGATGCGTCCTGGATCTTCTTGATGGTCTTCGCAATATCCAGGGCGGCGTATGTGCTGTTCATGTTCTTGATGGCGGTGTTCATGTCGAGTGTGTTGATGGTGTTGACGAGCTGTTTGACGGCATCGGTCATGTCAACGGCCGCAAGAGCTCTGGTGATCGCCATCGTGTCGAGGTTGGCGGTCAGCGCCTGCAGGGTTTCCGGGTTGACGTACACGCCGGTGCGGGAGAGATCTGCCAACTTGACGACGTTGTCAGAGACACCTGACTCGGCAATCAGGTGCTTGAGCAACGCGGCGCCATCATTGAGGGGATGCCCGTAGTTGAAAGCGTGCGGGGCCAGGATGGTCTCGACCTGAGCAGTGGTGATGAGGTCACGCTCCAGAGCGTCTCGGACGATGGACGCCAGGTGTCCTCCGTCGATCCTTTCGGCAGCAAGGTCTGCGATCGTACGGGCCACCGTTGTCACGGGTATGCCATCGACAATTTCCCAGTCGTCGCGGCGCAGCTGGGTGATGTGGATGTGGATGTCCAGATCTTTGATCCGGATGCGTTTGAGTGCGGAAATCTCGATGTAGTCGCTTCGAATGTCGCCTAGCCCGTACAGATTCGCTGCGCTCTGATGCGACAAGACCCCGGTGGGAACCTCTTCCTCGAGTCGCTGCCACGCAGGCGTAGCTGGATCGAGAGCGATCCATGCCAGCCGCGTGTTCGTGTGGGGATCATCGGGTAGCCGGGTCATCCGATATATCCCGTAATGCATCCGCTCTAGCGCGCCGCGATCAGCGAGCCTCTTCACCTGATGAGCAGTCAAACCAGCAGACCGGGCCTGGCTGGTCGTGACGAAACCCCACTGGTCTGCACAGATCTCAGCCACGATGGAGGCGGAAGAATCTTGTGCCATGGCACAAGAATATACATTTTCGTAGATTTCTGCGCCTGAGATGTGTACTTCTGGGGTTCGTACGAATAGGCAGAGGAGTTGAAGGCGGGGGTGCGGCCGTAAAGCAGGCACCCCCGCCGTAAATCAGCCTTTCTCAGTGACCGTGGTGCGGGGATGACGCGCTGCGGTCGCCTGAGTGACGTATCGGCCGGTGATGGCGCTGCGGTAGCTTTTGGCCATCGCAGTCTCCTTCCTGTTGGGAGACCAGCTCGTGTTAGCCGGTCGTTCCCTATAAGTGCTGACCGTCGGGCTATCCCTGAAACTTTTTCGCGGTCGATGTGCTTCGTTGTCCGGTCTCGGCTTGACGCACGATCCGGCGGCCGGTGGCCGCCGGCACGCTCGCGCGAGCGTCGCGTGCAGATTTGCTTCCGAGAGACGACCGCTCGATGAGCTTCTGCACTTCCGATTTGTTCTTCACGATGTTCTCCGTGCCTGCGGTTGGCTGGTTCTTGCCTTGTGAGCGGCGTAGCGAAGGAGGTTCTCGACAGCTTTGGCGTTGGCGAGGCCGAGCTCGACGGCGATCGCGGCGTGTTCGTAGCCGTCGACCTTCATCTGGAACGCTCGGCGGACACGGTCGTTGTCCATCTCCGCTAGAAGCTGTGCCGCGCCATCGCGAGCCGCCACGTCATACGCAATGTCTCCCGCGCCGCGCGAGAAGTACTCGAGGTTCTCCTGGTCGCAAAGGTGGATTGCGTGATAGCTCTGCTGGTCGTTCAACCAGGCCCGGTACACGTTCGGGAACTGATAGAGACACTGGCCGATGAAGAACGTGCTCAGGCTCGCACCCCGGGCGGGGTCCCACTTATTCGCCTGGAGCACATTCTCCTTGAAGTACTGCAACGCCTTAACCACGACGTCGGTGGCGAGATCGTCGGCAGCATGACGGCCCTGCAGCCATTCATCTGGGCATCCCTTGAGGGTGTATCCGGTGCGTTTTTTGACCCGACCGAAGATCGAGCGGTCCTTGATCCATGCCTTCAAGACACCGACGCCGTATCGGGCGAACTCTTCGGCGACGGGCTTCCACAGCCGAGGCGCGTACCCGCTGAGCTGCAGATTCAGCAACAGGTCAGCGTCGCCGAGCAGTCGATTGAGATTGCGAGCGTGCTGATCGAAGACTGGATTTGCAAGCCATGCTCGCAACTGCGGAATCGCCGAATCGTCCGGTTGTAAGCGCGCGCCAGCACCCACGGGCTCTGGGGCGACTGGGCTCATGTGCCTCTCCGGGTGCGTCGGTCACGAACACTGATTCCTCCACAGTGGTCGTCACCTCCTAAGTGCCGAGAACAACGTAATCCCTGACACTTTTGACCGGAATTTCTGTGACCTGCATCACTGAACCCGAGTGGCCCGCCTGATTGTCGAGCTCTGCTGATCTGTTGTGCAGAGAGCGCGTATTAACTCGTGATTTCGACAAGCTATGTCGCTGTGAATGGTCTTGCCAGGCGTGACCGGCGCGCCTCGCCTCGTACCTGGTACGGGCCTGCAAGAGTGCAGCTATGGCGCAACCAAACAAAGGGCCACGGAGACAGATCATTTGCCGAGTGCCCGCCGAAGTGCACGAAACGATCGTTGCGACGGCTCAACGTCGCGGCGTGAGCACGTCTCAGATGCTCGCCGATCTTGCTGCTTTGTGGGCCGGGCGCCCAGAGCTCGTGCGCGAGCTCGATCAGCAGCAATCTCTACTCACCGAGGAGCTGGCACCGGCGGTTTGACGACTCGCGCGGTAGACCCGCGCCGCTGACAACCTCATAAAAGCCGAAGACCCCCCGTTGGCGCGGGAGGTCTTCGAAACCCCGAAGGGCAATGTCTTAGTGGACAGTCCTAACGGTAGCGCACGCCTAAAAGCAATTGCTAGTAAACCCGCGCGCGCTGCTATTAACGAGTACGCACCGAACCGATTAACGCACCGGTGCAAGGCGCTTC
>JAJFUQ010000255.1 GCA_021372355.1 Nocardiaceae bacterium
GTTCGTACCCGGACATGTGCATCTGAAGAACGTCGGCGAGATCGTCGCCGACGCCGTCCGCGCTGCGGGTGGCGTGCCTCGCGAGTTCCACACCATCGCGGTCGACGACGGTATCGCGATGGGCCACGGCGGCATGCTCTACTCGCTCCCCTCACGCGAGATCATCGCCGACTCGGTCGAATACATGGTCAACGCGCACACCGCCGATGCCCTCGTGTGCATCTCGAACTGCGACAAGATCACCCCCGGCATGCTCAACGCCGCCCTCCGTCTCAACATCCCGACGGTCTTCGTCTTGGGCGGTCCGATGGAGGCCGGTAAGGCAGTCGTCGTCGGTGGCGTCGCGCACGCACCGACCGACCTCGTCACCGCGATCTCCGCGAGCGCGAATTTCGACGTGACCGAAGAAGGTCTCGACGAGGTCGAGCGCAGTGCCTGCCCGACGTGCGGTTCATGCTCGGGCATGTTCACCGCCAACTCGATGAACTGCCTCACCGAAGCCCTCGGCCTCGCTCTGCCGGGCAACGGCTCGACTCTCGCCACCCACGCGGCTCGCCGCGCGCTGTTCACCCGCGCGGGCACCGTGGTCGTCGAAGCGGCGAACCGCTGGTACCGCGAGGACGATGCGTCGGTCCTCCCCCGCAATGTCGCCAACGAGAAGGCATTCCGCAACGCGATGGCTCTCGACGTCGCCATGGGCGGCTCGACCAACACCGTCCTGCACACGCTCGCCGCGGCACAGGAAGCCGAGGTCGACTTCGACCTCTCGACGATCGACGAGATCTCGCGCCAGGTCCCGTGCCTGTCGAAGGTGTCGCCGAACAGCGATTACCACATGGAAGACGTTCACCGCGCCGGCGGAATCCCCGCCATCCTCGGCGAACTCCGTCGCGCCGGCCTGCTCGACATGGACGTGACGACCATCCACACCAAGTCGTCCGAAGAGTGGCTCGACACCTGGGACATCCGCTCGGGCAAGGCCTCCGAGGAAGCAATCGAGCTTTTCCACGCAGCGCCCGGTGGCGTCCGCACGACGACTCCGTTCTCCACGAACAATCGCTGGAAGTCCCTGGACACCGACGCCGAAAAGGGTTGCATTCGAAGCAAGGAGCACGCCTACACCATCGAGGGCGGTCTGTGCGTTCTACGCGGCAACATCGCCCCGGACGGTGCCATCCTCAAGACCGCGGGCATCGATGAGGACCTGTTTACGTTCCAGGGCCCGGCGCGCGTCGTCGAGTCGCAGGAGGAGGCCGTGAGCCTCATCCTCGGCAAGAAGGTCAACCCGGGCGACGTCATCGTCGTGCGGTACGAGGGGCCGACCGGTGGTCCGGGAATGCAGGAGATGCTGCACCCGACCGCGTTCCTCAAGGGCGCCGGCCTGGGCAAGGTGTGTGCGCTCATCACCGACGGCCGCTTCTCGGGTGGCACCTCGGGTCTGTCGATCGGGCACATCTCGCCGGAGGCCGCGCATGGCGGTGTGATCGGACTCGTCGAAGAGGGCGACCAGATCCGCATCGACGTGCACACTCGTGCCCTCGAACTGCTGGTCGACGACGAGACCCTCGCCGAGCGCCGCGCCAAGATGGAAGCCTCGGAGCGTCCGTGGCAGCCGAAAGACCGCGTCCGCCCGGTCACGACCGCGCTGCGCGCCTACGCCGCCCTCGCCACCTCGGCCGACAAGGGTGCCGTCCGCCGGGTTCCGTAGGTAAGAACCAAAAGTCGCCCCTGAGGCGAGCGCCGAGGAGACTATCTCCTCCGCTCTCGCCTCAGGGGTACTTTTTTGTGGAGTCTCAGCCGAGGTACGGCACGATGACCGTCGAAGCGCTCGCCCCACCCTCGGTGACGGTGTTCGTCGCCGGCAAGGTGAGGGCCACCGTTCCGGCGGTGAGGTCAACCGAACCCGGCGCGTGCGTCGGCACGTCGTAGCTGGTCAGGCGCAGTTGTAGCTTGTGGCCTGACGCTAGCTTGTACACCGTCGGCCACACCGCGATGTCGAAGTTGTAGAACGTGCCCGGCACCAACGCCTTGGGTGCGGTGTGGGTGTGTACGGGAGCGCCTTCCTGGCTTCGTGCGGTGTCGAGCTCACGGTGTGCAGCACGAAGGTAGCCCTCCGTGATGATCGACTGTGTGCCGTCTGGAGCAACGTCCGAGACCTTGACGATCCAGTCTGTGTCGGTCGCCGTCGATGCCGCGTTGAGTTTCATCTGGATCGGTCCGGCGATGATCTTGTCTGCGGTCAGCGCGGGGCTCTGCCACGTGACACCGTCGAGCGCGGCCAACTGCTGATCCGTCGGGAAGTACGGCGACGCGGCAACCGTGCCGTATTCATCAAGCGGCATCGTCAGGCCGGCCGCCGGATTCGTCAGGTAGGTCTTCAGGCCGGGCAGCAACGGTGCGGTCGTCGTGAGCTGACCGTTCTTGAGGTAGTACTTCGTGAACTTGCTGGCTGCCGGTGGCCACTGCTGCGCCTGGACGTACTGGCCGGTCGCCGGCTGGATGTAGGCACGGACCTTGGCCCGCTCGCCCACCGTCGCACCCGCGAGGTGCTTGCTCATGAACTCGAATTGCATCGCGAAGCTGTCGTCGAGCCCGGGCGCGCTGATCGTGGGAGCAAAGGGCGCACCGCATCCCTTATGCGTGCACGGGTCGACGTACAGTCGCGTCTCCACGTCCGGACGCTTGGCCAGCGCCTGGTACATCTCGAGTGCGCTGCGGACGAATCCATCTCGCCAGCCTTCGAGCACGAGCACCGGAACTTTGATCTTGGCCGCGTTGTAGATCGGCGAACGGTCCTTATAGAACGAGTCGTCGTTGGGGTGCTGCAGGTAGGCCAACGCCACCGGCGTCCCCAGCAGTTGGGTCGTCCTCGCGGCGAGCGTCTGATTCACGTTCGGCAGGTCGGTTCCGACATAACCGGGACCACCCTGCACGCCGAGATACTGCACGTCGAAGAACAGATTCGGGATGCCATCGTGCGTGAACGCATCGCGGTACATGTCGCCGAACGCCACCGCGGGCGCGATCGCGGCAAGGTACTTGGGCTGTTGTTCGGCGGTCAGATACTGGGTGATCCCGACGTACGAGCCACCGATCATTCCGACTTTGCCGTTCGAGTAGCTCTGGCCACCGAAGTGCTCGACGAGCGCCTTGCCGTCCTTGGCCTCGCGCGGCGAGAAGTAGTTCTCGTTGAGGTTGCCGCCGCTGCCACCGGTTCCTCGCGTATCGATGACGACGTGCACGAATCCGCGCGTTGCCCAGGACGGGCCGTCACCACAGAAGCACAGACCCTTCCGTCCATACGGGGTGATCGACATGACGATCGGGAACGTGCCCGGAACGCGCACAGCACCATCCGCGGACGGATACGTGACCGTGGCTGCCAAGGCGACGCCGTCGTCCATCGTCACTGTGACGTCCTCGGTGACGGACTGGAAGGTCGCCGCTGGCGCGGGCGTGTAGTCCGCGGTGCCGGTGATTCCCGGCGCGCTCGTCGCCGGATCGGCCGTCGTCGCGCCAGGTGCCGAGAAGAGCAAGGAAACTACGGCGACACCGGTCGCCAGCTGTCGAAAACGCACCGGCGGATCGTATGGCCGGGCGAAAACCAGCCTGACTCAACGCGCGGCGTTCAACTTTCAATTACTCCGTCTGAACGACACGCGCCGAAGACTACTGTCGCCGCCCCAAGACCGTGGCGACCACGTCGTCACCCGGCACCTCAGTGCTGTCACCGGTGAATCGGTCGCGGATCTCGGCCTTACCCTCAGCCCAACCGCGACCGACCACCACGATGAGCGGAACACCCAGCAGTTCGGCGTCCTTGAACTTCACACCTGGCGACGACTTGCGGTCGTCGAGGAGAACGTCGAGGCCGGCGGCGCTCAACTCGGCAGCCAGCCGCTCGCCACCCGCACGGGCACCCTCGTCCTTGTTCGCGATGACGACGTGCACGTCGTACGGCGAGACCTCCGACGGCCAGCGCAGGCCGATCGAGTCGTGCATCTGCTCGGCGATGACTGCCACGAGCCGCGAGACGCCGACTCCGTAGGAACCCATCGTCACGCGGATCGGCTTGCCGTTCTCCCCGAGAACGTCGACGTCGAAGGCGTCGGTGTACTTGCGCCCGAGTTGGAAGATGTGCCCGATCTCGATGCCGCGCGCCGAGACCAGCGGACCGGCTCCGTCCGGAGACATGTCTCCGTCGCGAACTTCGGCAGCCTCGATCGTTCCGTCCGGAGTGAAGTCGCGACCCGCAACGAGGCCGACGTAGTGCTTGCCGGCTTCGTCCGCGCCCGTGATCCACGACGTACCGGTGACGACGCGCGGGTCGACGAGGTAGCGGATCTCGTTGGACTGCAGTGCCTTCGGACCGATGTACCCCTTCACGAGGAACGGGTTGGCGGCGAAGTCGGCGTCGGTCAGCATCTCGATTCCAGCCGGAGCCAACGACGCTTCGAGGCGCTTCATGTCGACCTCACGGTCTCCCGGAACGCCGACGCCGAGGATCTCGGTCTTGCCGTTCGGCTGGACGACCTTGACCATGACGTTCTTCAACGTGTCGGCAGCCGTCACCGCACGGTCGAGGTTGGCGTTCGCCCAGTCGACGAGCGTCGCGATCGTCTCGGTGCCCGGGGTGTCGTAGATCTTGGCGTCCGCGAGTCCGTCGATCGACTTCTCAGCCGGCGCTGCGGTGACAACGGCTTCGACGTTGGCCGCGTAGCCGGACTCAACGCAACGGACGAAGGTGTCTTCGCCGACGGGGCTTTCGGCGAGGAACTCCTCCGAGGCACTACCACCCATGGCGCCCGACGTCGCGGCGACGATGACGTACTTGAGGCCGAGACGGTCGAAGATTCGCTGGTACGCGGCACGGTGCGCGTCGTAGGACGCTTGCAGGCCCTCGTCCGAGACGTCGAACGAGTACGAGTCCTTCATGACGAACTCACGACCGCGCAGGATGCCCGCACGCGGACGCTCTTCGTCGCGGTACTTGGTCTGGATCTGGTACAGCACGACCGGCAGGTCCTTGTACGAGCTGTACTCGCCCTTCACCGTGAGCGCGAACAGTTCCTCATGGGTCGGACCGAGCAGCATGTCGACGCCCTTGCGGTCCTTCAGGCGGAACAGGCCCGGGCCGTACTCGGTCCAGCGGTTGGTCGCCTCATAGGGCTCGCGCGGAAGCAGCGCCGGCAGCGAGATCTCCTGCGCACCGATCGCATCCATCTCCTCGCGGACGACGTTCTCGATCTTGCGCAGGACACGGAGTCCGAGCGGGAGCCACGAGTAGACGCCCGGCGCGATACGACGGACATAACCCGCCCTGACCAGCAGCTTGTGGCTCGGAACTTCGGCGTCCGCCGGGTCGTCACGAAGGGTGCGAAGAAACAGCTGCGACAGTCGGGTGATCACGACGTGCCAGCATACTTGCTCAGCCTATGCGCGCACCGTCCTCGGTCCGCTCATCGCTGCGTTCCTCGCTTCGCTGCGGTACTCGCTGCGATGCTCCCTCGTCCTCCTTGCGCTGGGGGTACGTTCGGACCATGCCGACCATCAGCTATCGAACCGGTGACTTCGACCTTCCTGCCTATCTTGCGGTTCCCGACGGGCCCGGCCCCTTCCCCGGAGTGGTCGTCATTCACGACGCCACCGGGTTCCAGGGCGACGTCGAGGCGCAGGCGGAGCGCATGGCGGCACACGGTTACATCGCGATCGCACCGTCGCTCTATTCACGCGGCGTGAAGCCGCTGTGCGTCGTGAAAACCTTCGCGGCGTCCCAGGCCGGTCGCGGTCAGGCATTCGAGGACATCGACAATGCGCGCAAACTCCTCCTCGCCCGACCAGACTGCACCGGCAAAGTCGGCATCATCGGGTTCTGTATGGGCGGAAACTTCGCCATGCAGTCCGCCCACAAGCTCGACTTCGATGCCGCGTCCGTCAACTACGGCGAGGTGCCGTTCAACGCCGAGAAGCTCGAGGGCAGTTGCCCGGTCGTGGGCAGTTTCGGCGGGAAGGACCGGTACCTGTGGGGTGCCGCAGAGCGGCTTGAGAAGCACCTCACGAAACTCGGTGTACCGCACGACGTCAAGGAATACCCGACCGTCGGGCACAGTTTCCTCAACGACCTGCCCGCCGTCGCGCGGAGTCCGTTCCTTCCGGTCAACGTCGTGATGGGCTTCCACGGCACCGACGACGCCGCCGTCGCAGACGCTTGGAAGCGCATCTTCGGGTTCTTCGGCGAGCACCTGTCCTAGGACATCGACCGTTGTGCGACGAAGGTCATAGCAATGGCCCTATAGTGAGACAGCTCAACTGTGACAGTATTACTGGCACAGTTGATCGGGCAACATCAGAAAGTCATCACTCATGAGCCTCCCTAAGCCACAAGCCAACACCTTCGTCGTCGTCACTGGTGCATCGTCCGGAATCGGCACCGAGATCGCACGCGGACTCGGCCGCCGCGGCCACAACCTCGTTCTCGTCGCTCGCCGTGCGGACCGTCTGCAGGAGCTCGCCACCGAGCTCCAGTCGAAGTGCCACATCACCGCGACCGTTCAGCCGGCCGACCTTGGCAACGCCGAGGACCGCGAGCAGCTGATCGCAGACCTCGCCGGCCAAACGATTGTCGGGCTCGTCAACAGCGCCGGATTCGGCACCAAGGGCGTCTTCCACGAACTCCCGTTCGCGCGCGAACGCGAAGAAGTCGAGGTCAACGTCGTCGCGCTCATGGAACTGACCCACGCGCTCGTTCCGGGCATGGTTGCCCGCGGCGCCGGAGCGGTCCTCAACATCGCCTCCATCGCCGGTGCGCAGCCCGTGCCCTCCATGGCGGTCTACGGCGCGAGCAAGGCGTTCGTCGACTCGTTCTCACAGGCCATCAACGAAGAGCTTCGCGGCACTGGAGTGTCCGTCACGTCGCTGTGCCCGGGACCGGTTCCGACCGAATGGGCCGAGATCGCCGAAGCCGAGGCTTTTGTCTTCCGCCCCGCGCAGGTATCCCCCAAGCAGGTCGCCGAGCAGGGCATCGCCGGAATGTTGAAAGGAAAAAGCAGCGTGGTTCCAGGACTGCTGCCGAAGGCGGCAACCATTGCGGGTCGCATGACCCCGCGTTCGATCTCGATGCCGGTCATCCGCACGCTGGGCGGCCGCAAGTGAACGGTCAACCGCTGATCAATCGTCAAGCCCTGACGAACCTCGCGGATTTCCTGAGCAAGCGCGGTATCGCGGACATGACGGACACCCCATCCGAAATTCTCTACGACAAGCCGAATGCCACGCTGAAGCGCTACATCCCTGGCCCGAAGCGCGCCGGCCTACCGGTTCTGCTCGTGCCGCCGTTGGGTTCGCAAGCCAAGTGCTTCGACCTGCGCCGCGGCTGCTCGTTCGCGGAGCATCTCGTCGAAAACGGTGTCCCGACCTATCTCGTCGACTACGGCGCACCGACCTGGCAGGACCGCAATCTCGGCGTCGAGCACTACATCAACAACGTGGTGCCCGAAGCCGTCCGCCGGGTCTCCGAGGACAACAACGGTGCGGCCGTCAACGTCATCGGGTGGTGCATGGGTGGTCTCATCTCCATCGGCGTCGTGGCCGTGCACCCCGAGCTGCCGATCAACGCGCTGGCGATGGTGGCAAGCCCGTTCGACTTCAGCAAGAACCCGCTGATGCGTCCGTTCCAGGCGATCGGCAAGTACACCGGCGGGGCGATCGTCGGGAGTGCGATCAAGGTGATGGGTGGCTCGTCCGCGAAGGTCACCGAACTGGCGTTCAAGGCGACAGCGCTGCCGACGTACCTCAAGAAGCCGGTGACGCTGTGGCGCAAGCGCGACGACCGCGAGTTCCTGGCGCAGATCGGCGCCGTCGATGAGCTGATGAACAACATGCTGGCCTACCCGGGCCGCGCGACTCTGCAGGCCTACCAGCGGTTGGCGATGCGCAACGAACTCGCTTCCGGCAAGATCCAGGGTCCGAACAAGGTCGTCGACCTGTCGTCGATCACGATTCCGGTCATGAACGTGGCAGGTAGTTCCGATGTCATCGCGCCACCCGCGGCCGTCCACCACGTAGGTGAACTGCTCCCGAACAGCGCGGACGTTCGGCTCCCGCTGGCACCCGGTGGACACCTCGGGGTCCTGACGGGCGGGAAGGCCGCGACGACGACGTGGCGGTACATCGACGAATTCTTCGCCGATCACCGACCTCAGTGAGTGATGACTTCGTCCTGAGCGGCCTGCGCCTGCGCGACCTGGCTCGGCGTGAAGCGAATGAAGTACGCGACGATCGCCGCAATGCCAGCACACGCAGCGCAGCCGACCAGGGCGAAGGCATAGCCGGCACCCAGTGCGGCAACCTGCGAATCGGTCATCTCACGCGCCGGTCCGATCGAGCCGCCGAGTGACAGCGTGCGCGACGACGCCATGACGCTGATGAAGGCCAATGCGAGTGGTCCGCCGAGCGTCTGCGCGACCTGGGTGATCGCCGTCAGCGGACCGATCTCCTGGGGTCCGACACCGGCGATCGCACACAGCGGCAGCGGCACGACCGCGAGGCCGACACCGAAGCCGATCGCGAGGACCGGGACGAACAAGTTCCCGAAGTAGGTGGCCGAGCCGTCGAGCGTCGAGCCGTACATCAGGCCGATGACCATGATGGCGCCGCCGATGATGACCAGCCATCGAGCTTCGACGCGCATTGCGAGCTTGGACGCGATGAACGCTGCCGACCCCAGCCCAAACGCGAACGGCATGAACGCGATACCGGCGTGCAGTGGGCTGAACTGCAGCACGTCCTGCACGAACAACGCGACGTAGACCGCCATGCAGAACATCACCGCGCTGGCGAAGAAGATCGCCACGAACGTCGCCACGCGGTCTTTGTCGTGGAACAGCTTGAACGGCAGCAGTGGGTTCTCGGCCTCGGCCTCGACCACGAGGAAGATCAGCATCATCGCGACGCCGGCAATCAGCGTGCCGATGACGATGAGGTTGTCCCAACCCTTCTCCGGACCCGCGCTGAGTCCGTAGACGATCGCCGTGCATCCGGCCGTAGCGAGGACCGCGCCCGGAAGATCGAGCGCAAGGCGCCGGTGCGCAGTCTCCTGCAGCGCCACCCGGGCACCGAGGAGCACAACCACGCCGATCGGGACGTTGATGAGGAAGATCCAGCGCCACGAGACCTCAGTCAGGGCACCACCGATGACAAGGCCCGCGATCGAGCCGACGCCCGTCATGGCGGCGAAGATCGCAATCGCCTGGTTTCGTGCAGGTCCCGCTGCGAATGTCGTCGCGACGAGCGCAAACGCCGTCGGCGACGCGATCGCGGCACCGGTCCCCTGCAAGGCCCGCGCGGCCACGAGCATGACGTCGTTGATCGCGAGACCGCACATCAGCGAGGCGCCGGTGAACATGCCGACACCGAGCAGGAACATCTTCTTACGACCGAACGAGTCGCCGAGACGACCACCGAGAAGCATCAGGCCACCGAACGCCAACGCGTACGACGTGACGACCGCGTTGCGACTCGCGTCCGAAAGGTGGAGTTCGGTCTGCAGACGTGCGAGCGCGAGATTCGCGACCGTACCGTCGAGAACGACCATGAGTTGTAGACCGGACAGCACCGCAATCGCCAGACCAAAGGCGGAAGCGGAGACCGGCGTTCTCACGGCAACCTTGCTCGACACCCCAGGGAACTTACCTGTCACAACGTGACTCAGCGAGCCTTCTTCAGGCAAAACCAGCAACCGATCCGATTACGATTATCGCAGGTGGGGAAATGTTTTCGGCCCGTGTCCGAGCTGCGATCGTTCCGAGATCAGCACGCACCACACGCTGTCCACGCATGGTCCCCTCCTGGATGATGGCGGCCGGTGTGTCGGCCGAACGCCCGCCCGCGAGCAGTGCGTCGGCGAACTGCTCGATGCGCTCGACACCCATGAGAATCACGATCGTTCCGCGCAGACGCGCCAGTGCGTCCCAGTCGGTCAGTGAATCCGGGTGCCCCGGCGCGACGTGACCACTCACGACGACGAACTCGTGCGTGACACCCCGGTGCGTGACCGGGATGCCCGCCGCAGCAGGGACCGAAATCGAACTAGAGATGCCCGGAACGACGGTGACTGAAACCCCGGCTTCGACGCAGGCTTCGACTTCCTCGTAGCCGCGTCCGAAAACGAACGGGTCGCCGCCCTTCAGTCGAACGACGAACTTGCCGGCTTTCGCCCGGTCGACGATCGCGGCGTTGATCGCCTCCTGCGCCATGTAGCGGCCGTACGGGAGCTTCGTGGCGTCGATGACTTCCACCGACGGCGCGAGCTCGCTGAGCAGTTCCGTCGGCGCGAGGCGGTCGACCACCACGACATCGGCGCGGGACAGCAGTCGGCGCCCGCGAACGGTAATGAGATCCGGGTCCCCCGGGCCGCCACCGACGAGTGCCACGGTGCCGGCGATGATCGCGGGATCGCGTTCGTCCGACACGACACCCGACTGCAGTGCTTCGAGCAGCGCATTGCGCACACTCGCCGACCGACGGTGTTCGCCGCTGGCGAGCACGCCGAGGGTCAGTCCTTCATACTCGGCCGTCGCCGGCGTGACCGCGGTACCGAGCTTTGCCACGTCCGCGCGCACACAGAACACCTGGCGGCGTTCGGCTTCGGCGACGACCGCAGCGTTGGTATCCGGCTCATCGGTGCACGCCATCGCGTACCAAGCACCTTCGAGATCGCCGTCCCGGTACTCGCGAAGATCAGCGGTGATCTGGCCGAGCTGGACCATGCCCTCGACCGCGGGCGTGACGTCTCGGCTGATCACATGCACCTTGGCGCCGGTCGAGACCAGCAATCCCAGGCGTCGCTGCGCGACCGATCCACCACCCACCACTACGACCCGGCGACCAGCCAGATCCAGACCCACGAGGTACGAAGACACGCGATGACTTTACCTGTGCCCACGCGCTGGTCCGTCCTCCCCTCCGCTCCTCGGTCCGCTCCTCGCTGCGCTGCGGCGCTCCCTGCGATGCTCAGGTCGTCCTCCTACCAGCGGTGGTGCCGACTAGCCGATTCGGCGAATCTGCGCACTCCCTCCGGATTACCCACCGGATGCGTGTGGAGGAACGACGCGTGCACATTGCCGTGCACGAAGCCTTCGACCGCTGAGCCGTTTTCGGTGCGCCAACCCCACGCCGAGGTCATGCCGGCGGCGGGCGTCACCGTGCTGCGATGAAACTCATGGCCGGCAACCCGGGACCCCGCCGGCCACAGCGGCGACTCGCTCACCGCCACCGCATCGCGGTAACCGAGGGTCAGTCGCGGGGTGAAAGTGGCGTCGGCGTCCAGAACACCCGCCATCGGTACGCCGTCCAGTGTTCGGCACAGGTAGAGCAGTCCCGCGCATTCGGCGTGGACCGGCATCCCGCTCGCGGCGGCATCTCGAATCTGGCTCAGAAGCGGTGTGTTCTGCGCCAGATCGGCCGCATGTTGCTCGGGGAACCCGCCAGGCAGGACGATCCCCTGGGTCCCGTCCGGCAGGCTGTCGGCGAGCGGGTCGAACGTGACGACCTCGGCGCCCTGGGCCTCGAGAATCTCGCGATGCTCGGCATAACCGAACGTGAAAGCGCGGCCGCCCGCCACGGCGATCCGCGATCGAGCAGGGTTCTCCGTGGTCAGCACGGAGAATTCTGCCGAAACGTCGGGGACCTCCTGCGCGATGCGGGCAATCGAGGCGAGATCGAGGTGCTTTCGGGCGATCGCGACCATCGCGTGGACCGCCGCCATCGCTTCGGCCCCATGCTCGGCCGCGGGGATCAGGCCCAGGTGACGTGACGGGACATGCAGCTCAGAGATCCGCGGCAGCGCGCCCAGCACCGGCAATCCAACCCGTGAGCACGCCTGCCGAAGCACCTGCTCATGCCGCGGGCTGCCGACCTGATTGAGGATGACTCCCGCAATTCGAATCCGGGAATCGAAGCTCACAAACCCGTGCAGGACCGCGGCAAGGCTTTGGCTGTGGCCGCGCGCGTCGATGACCATGACGACCGGAGCGCCGAGCAACCGCGCCACATGGGCCGCCGAACCGAACGCCGCCGGTTCGGAGTCCGATGAGTCGATGCGGCCGTCGAACAAGCCCATGACACCCTCGACCACGGCGATGTCGGTGCCGCGCGCGCCATGCGCAAAAAGCGGAAGGATGCGGTCTTCACCGATGAGAACGGGATCGAGATTGCGACCGGGGCGTCCCGCGGCAAGGGTGTGGTAGCCGGGGTCGATGTAGTCGGGTCCGACCTTGAAGGGCGCGACCCGGTGTCCGGCTTCGCGGAGCGCACCGATGAGGCCGGTGGCGATCGTCGTCTTGCCGCTCCCCGACGCGGGGGCAGCCAGCACGATCGCGCGGGCTACCACTCGATACCTCGCTGTCCCTTACGACCGGCGTCCATGGGGTGCTTGACCTTGGTCATCTCGGTGACGAGGTCGGCGGCGTCGAGGAGCTTCTGCGGTGCATCGCGGCCGGTGATCACGACATGCTGGTTGCCAGGACGGTTCACGAGCGTCTCGACGACCTCGTCGACGGCGACCCAGCCCCACTTGAGCGGGTACGTGAATTCATCGAGCACGTAAAAGCGATGTGTTTCGGCTTGCAGACGCCGCGCGATCTCACGCCAGCCATCGAGCGCGGCGGCCGCGTGGTCTTCAGTCGACCCCTTGTGCCGAGTCCACGACCAGCCATCGCCCATCTTGTGCCACTCGACGGCACCGCCGGCGCCCGTCTGTTCGTGCAACTGTCCGAGTGTGCGGAACGCGGCTTCCTCGCCGACCTTCCATTTCGCACTCTTGACGAACTGGAAGACCCCGACGTCGAAGCCCTGATTCCACGCGCGCAACGCCATTCCGAAAGCCGCCGTGGACTTGCCCTTCCCCGGGCCCGTGTGCACGGCGAGGATCGGCAGGTTGCGTCGTTGGCGGGTCGTCAGGCCGTCGTCGGGCGTGACTTCGACTTGTCCTTGGGGCACTAAGCCACTGTACGGGCCGCGGCCGCAACGGCGGACGCCGAGAGTTCCCCAAGCTGGAGGTACTGTGCCCCACACGATTTCGCGAGTTCGGCAGCGAGCCCGAGCCGAACGATTCCCGACTCGCAGTCGATGACGACGACGGCCGCATCCTCGGCGGCGAGAAGCTGCGCTGCGATGCGAGCACGTGTCGTGGCGTCGGCACCGCCCGTGGCGCGACCGTCCGTGAGAACGACGACCAACGAGCGACGATGCGGATCGCGAGCCCGTTCCCGGAGCACGACTTCCCGGGCCCGAAGCAGCCCCTGTGCGAGCGGGGTTCGACCACCGGTTCGCAGTCCCGACAATCGACGAACGGCGATGTCGACGGACGACGTCGGCGGCAGGACGATCTGCGCGTCGTCGGCGCGGAAGCTCACCACCGCGACCTTGTCACGCCGCTGATAGGCGTCGCGGAGCAGCGACACCACTGCGCCCGTGACCGCGGCGAGTCGGTCTTTGGCCGCCATCGAGCCCGAGGCATCGACGGCGAAGATCACGAGGTTACCTTCCCGGCCTTCCCGGTGTGCACCGCGAAGGTCGTCCCCCGCGAGCCGGAGTCCGCCCGTGGTTCGACCACGTTCGCGCTGCTTGGGAGCGGCGGCAAACACGGTTCCGACAAGGTGAAGACCGCGACCGAGGTCGTCGGCGACGCGGACTGCACGGCCCGATGCCGTGCGGGCGCGGGATCGACGGCCGGCTGCACCCTCCCCGACGCCCGGAACTTGAAGCAGCTTCGTGCGGAACGACTTGCCCGGCTGACCAGCCTGCGAGGTGGGTCCGTCACCGGACGGGTTCGGTGCGCCACCACCGCCGGACGGGTCCGGCGACGGATCCGGATCTGGTTCCGGCTCTCCGATGGCTTCTTCGGCGTCGCGCATCGCCTGGTCCAACTGCTCGGGCTCGATTCCCGGCTCGTCGAACGGGTCACGCCGACGGCGGTGCGGAAGAGCGAGCTCCGCAGCGACGCGCACATCGTCTGCGGTGACCTCGTCCGCACCACGCCACGCGGCATGAGCCATCGCCGTACGGGCGACCACAAGATCGGCGCGCATGCCGTCGACGTCGAAAGCTGCGCACACCGCCGCGATGCGGCGAAGTTCGACATCAGGGAGTTCGACGTCCTGCAGCTTTTTGCGCGAGGAAATGATGTGCTCGGCAAGTTCGGCGTCCGAATCCGCGTAGACCTCGGCGAACGCCGCGGGGTTCTTCTCGTAGGCAAGACGCCGACGGACGACTTCCGTACGGATCGTGACGTCGCGGGATGCGGCGACATCGACGGTCAGTCCGAACCGGTCGAGAAGTTGAGGCCGAAGTTCGCCCTCTTCCGGATTCATGGTTCCGACCAGCACGAATTCCGCCGCATGCGAGTGCGAGACGCCGTCGCGCTCGATGTGAACGCGACCCATCGCCGCAGCATCGAGGAGAACGTCCACGAGATGGTCGTGCAGCAGGTTCACTTCGTCGACGTAGAGGACACCGTGGTGCGCGGCCGCCAGAAGCCCCGGCTGGAATGCGGTTTCGCCGTCGCGCAGGACCTTCTGCAGGTCCAGCGAGCCCACGATCCGGTCCTCGGTCGCGCCGACGGGTAGCTCGACCAGGCGACCGGCCGGAAGGAGAGCCGCCAACGCACGCACTGCCGTCGATTTCGCGGTTCCCTTTTCACCGCGAACGAGCACCCCACCGATTCCGGGGTGCACTGCACACAGAACCAGCGCGAGCATCAGCTGCTCATGGCCGACTATCGCACTGAATGGATAGCCTGAGACGCGCTGCTCGCGCTGATCGGTCATGCGGTGGTGGTCGGCTCGGCTTCTGACGACTCGTCCGCCGGAGCCTCCGGGTCCGGCGAGATCGACTGGGTGCCGCCATCGGACTCGGCAGGCGCCGACACCGAGACGGTCTCCGGCTCCGGTGCGGCTTCCGGTGCAGCCTTCTGCTCCACCAGTTGCAGCGCGTTGTTGGTCCAGTCCCAGACCTCACCGAAGAGCTTCGGGTCCTCGGCCAGGTTCTTGCCCAACGACGGGATCATCTGCTTGAGCTTCGGCTCCCACGAGTTGTAGCGCGAACCGAAGCACCGCTTCATGACGTCGAGCATCGCGGTGACCGCGGTCGATGCACCCGGCGAGGCGCCGAGTAGACCGGCGATCGTGCCGTCTTCGGCGGCGATGACCGCGGTACCGAACTCGAGCACACCGCCGATGCCGTTGCGACGGATGACCTGGACGCGCTGACCGGCGTTGATGAGCTCCCAGTCCTCGGCCTTCGCCAGCGGCAAGAACTCGCTGAGCGTGTTGACGCGACCGTTCGTGGTCTGGAGGAGCTCGCCGATGAGGTACTTGGTGAGACCCATCTCGGTCAGACCGACGCCGAGCATCGAACCGATGTTGTTCGGCTTGATCGACTTGAAGAGGTCGGTGTTGCTACCGGCCTTGAGGAACTTCGGGGTCCAGCCCGCGTAGGGGCCGAACAGCAGACCGGGCTGCCCGTCGATGAAGCGAGTGTCGAGGTGCGGGACCGACATCGGCGGCGCGCCGACGGCAGCCTTGCCGTAAACCTTGGCCGCGTGGTCGTTGATGAGATCCGGGTTCGTGCAACGGAAGAACTGACCGCTGACCGGGAAGCCGGCGAAGCCCTTGGCTTCCTTGATGCCCGACTTCTGAAGCAGCGGAAGTGCGCCACCACCAGCACCGACGAAGACGAACTTGGCGTTGACCTTGCGGCGCTCACCGGTACGCGTGTTGCGGACCTTGAGGCTCCAGGTGCCGTCCGACTGCTTCGACACATTGCGAACCTCGTGACCGAAGTACACGCCGCCGCCGGAAGCCGACAGGTAGTTGAGGAGGTGCTTGGTCAGCGAGCCGAAGTCGACGTCGGTTCCACCGTCGGACCAGTTCAGCGCGATCGGGTCCGAGAAGTCCCGACCCCGAGCCATCAGCGGCAGGCGGCGCGAGAACTCGTCGGGCGAGTCGATGTATTCCATCCCGGCGAACAGCGGGTTGCCGACCAGCGCTTCGTAGCGGCGCTTCAGGTAGACCTGGTTCTCGGCACCGTGGACGAACGACACGTGCGGAATCGGGTTGATGAAGTCCTTGGGGTTGTTCAGCACACCCTCGGACACGGCGTATGCCCAGAACTGCCGCGACACCTGGAACTGCTCGTTGACGGTGATCGCCTTTGCGACCTCGACCGAACCATCGGCGTTCTGCGGGGTGTAGTTCAGTTCGCACAGAGCGGAGTGACCGGTTCCGGCGTTGTTCCAGGGATCGCTGCTCTCGGCTGCGGCGGCATCGAGGCGCTCGAACAGCATGATCGACCAGTCCGGCTGCACTTGGCGCAGCAAAGCGGCGAGCGTGGCACTCATGATGCCAGCACCGACGAGGACGATGTCCGCCTGGAGGTCGCGGTTATCCGACCCATTCACTTTCGACACGGGAGTATTCGACACTGAATTGTCTTCCTTTGTCCATTCACTCACGATCATGTTTTCGATCGTTTGCGGTTAAGCGCCACGTTACTAGGGAGTAAGCACCTGCTTAACCCAACCGTCAGGAACGTCACTACATTTGAGGTGTGACCGATAGCGCAGACGCTCCGAGCGTGAGGAGCGAGGGAGCATCGCAGCGAGTACCGCAGCGAAGCGAGGAGCGGACCCCGCGACGGAGCGAGCAGACTGCACAGCCTGGGCGGGAGCTGCAGGCGACCTGGCGTTCCGACGTGCTCGGCGCCGACTACGACCAGATGGTCATACCCCTCGGCGCGGACCCCGACGGCGAGGGCGAGGTCGTTGCGACGCTCGTTCGCCACACCGCGGGACTGCCGAGCGCACCCACGGGAATAGTCCTTTACGTCCACGGGATGTCGGACTACTTCTTCCACCGTCACGTCGCTGAGCATTTCAGCTCGCAAGGCTATGCGTTCTACGCACTGGACCTGCGCAAATGCGGCCGATCGCGGCTCGAGGGGCACACCCCTCACTATGTCAGTTCACTGTCGCTTTACGACGCGGATCTGGACTCTGCGATGCGTGTCATCCGCGCCGCGCACGGCCCGCTTCCGGTCGTCCTCGTCGCCCACTCGACCGGCGGTCTCGTGATTCCGCTGTGGCTGAACCGCCGGCGCAAGCGGCTTGGCGCCGCGGGCACCGAGGGATTCCGCGGAGTGATCCTCAACAGCCCGTTCTTCGACCTTCCCGCGCCGGCCGCCGCCCGCGCCGCCGGCACGGCCATGGCCGAGGCGATAGGAAGTTTCTGGGGCAAGCAACCGATGCGGCGTGAGGTCGTCGACGCTTACGGCGCAAGCCTGCACGTGAGCCGTGAGGGCGACTGGGACTACGACCTCGACTGGAAGCCGCTGACCGGATTCCCGGTGCGGTTCGGCTGGTTGCGCGCGATTCGACGCGGCCACCTCGCACTTCACCGTGGTCTCGACCTCGATGTCCCGGCGCTGATCCTCCGGTCGAAGCTCTCGAAACTTTCGAAGCTCACCGCCGACCAGATGGGTCACCCGTTCGAGGTCGCCGACCTCGTCCTCGACGTTCGCCAGATCCAGCGGTGGTCGGGATCGATCGGCGACCATACGACGATCGTGCCGATTCTCAACGCCCGCCACGACGTCTTCCTGTCGGCTCCCGAGCCCCGAGACAAGGCGTTCCGGGTCGTCGACAAGTGGCTGGCCGGGCTCGAAGGTTAGCTCACCAGGTGCTGGTGCGCAGAACCGCTTCGCTGGCGAACTCGGCCGGTGCCTGAAGAACCGCAGGCGCTCCGACGGTCACATGGCGGTAGTCGGCCCACACCTTGCGCCCAGTCTGCTGAGCGACGTCCGCCGGCTGGGTCTTGTTGGTGAGGAAGGTCGTCGGGATCTGGATCGCCGCGCACGCGGGATCGGATCCACTGACCGCGGGGTGCGGCACTTCCGCGATGACCAGAGCGGAGAACCGGTAGCCCTGCTCGGCGGCGGCGTGCCACGCGAGGTCGGCTCCCCCGCCGATGCCGACAAGCGTCAGCCACCGAAGTTGGAGCTGCTCGGTCAGCGAGACGATGCCTGCCACCGTCAGTGCCGAAAGATCCTCCGGCACAACAGTTTGCAGCCCGGATTCGTTGAGTCGAGCGACGACGGCCGATACCTCGGGGCCGGTCGCGTTGTCCGCTAGTACGAGAACTGAGTAACCGCCCGAAGGGCCGTGAACTCGGATGCCTTCCACTCGCCCGACAGTACCTGCGCTAGGTCTCCAGCGAGTGACGCACGATGGGATCTGCGCGGTAGGAAGACGTTTGCGCGAGCGCCAGCAACTCGTCTACCTGCACGTTCTCTTCGAGCAGGTCGGCAATCGCGTCGAGGGCGGTTTCCCTCACACTTTCCACCGATGTGTCGGGGGCCACCTGAAAGCCCCGTCGACCAGCGGAAATCGCCACTTCCGTCACATACGCGCGCCGGAAATCGTCGTTGGCGAGCAGGCCATGCCAGTGCGTCCCGCGGATGTTTCCGCGCACGCTTCCCTCGGGCCCTCCGGCTCCGGCGAACCAGGCGAGATCGCCGCTTCGCCGAACGCGACCGTGGTGGATCTCGTAGCCCTGAACGGGCAGTTCGGACGCCGTGCCTTCGGTCTGGCAAAGCACCTTTTCGGGCGCGAACTCGATGTCGAGGTCGAGAAGGCCCAGCCCGGCGACCACTCCTTGACCAGATTCGACGTCGTCGAGGATCTGTTTGCCGAGCATCTGGTAACCACCGCAGATGGCCAGGATCGGTCCAGTCCGCGCGGTGAGCGCGTCCGCCAGCCCGCGTTCGCGAAGCCACGCCAGATCCGAGACTG
>JAJFUQ010000256.1 GCA_021372355.1 Nocardiaceae bacterium
TCGTTCGATATCAGTATGTGCCCGCGGCGGCGATCGAGGTCGATGCCATTGATCTGCCGACCACGTGCGATCAACGTTCAGCCGCACCAAACGGACCGCTTGGTGCCCCCAGTAGGGCTCGAACCTACGACCTGCGGATTAAAAGTCCGTAGCTCTACCAACTGAGCTATAGGGGCGCGGAAGCAGATACTACCCGCCACCTTCGCTGCGTCGCGAGGCACTCTCCGGTCCTCACCGTCATTTCTGGGGGAGCGGCATGACGGCCGATGTGGCGGAAGACCGTGCTTTGGTCCACAAGATCGACGGTTTGCTATGCGAAAGATCACATTCGTCCCGAACTTCCGAATTACAGCGAGGTTGTTCAGCGAGGTTTCGATCCCGTGATTGATGTAGTGACAACAACTTTCGAAGACTGGGAGACAGCGCAACTGGGAGCCGGGCGATCCGTCCTGACGACCGCCGAGCGGTTGCGCGTGCTGTCCCAGTTCGTCGGAGACACAGGAATTGACCCCCTCAAAGCACAGCCGCGCGATATCTCTCGCTGGTTCGCACGCAAGCGCACGCACTGGTCTTCGTCGACCAGGGCCACCTATCACTCGTACTTCTGCGCCTTCTACAAATGGGCCGTCCGCAACGGTCTGCGTGATGACAACCCGATGATCAAACTGGACGCTCCGAAGTATCCAGAGCGGACGCCTCGGCCGGTATCTGACGGTGCCCTCATGCGCCTGCTGTGCAGTCCAATGCGGGACAAAACGAGGCGCATGATTCTGCTCGCCACCCTCGCCGGACTACGAGTGCATGAGATCGCGAAAATCCGAGGGGAGGACGTCGATGTCGCTGGGCGAATGATTCGGGTGATCGGAAAGAACGACAAGATTGCTCTGATCCCGATGCACCCAATCCTGGTGGAAATGGCTGAAGACATGCCGCGCAAGGGATTCTGGTTCGAGTCGCCATCGAGGCCCGGGGAGTGCCTCTATTCGCAATCGGTCAGCCAGATCGTCGGCAACGCGATGCGCCGCGCGCACATCGCAGGAACACCGCATTCATTGCGACATTGGTTCGCTTCGAACCTGCTCGCCTCAGGAGCGGATCTGCTCACTATCCGCGAGCTGCTTCGGCACTCGTCGGTTGCGACCACGCAGATCTACACGAAGGTTCCAGATCAGCATCGCAGTGATGCGGTGAGCAAGCTCGATCCATTCCGCGGACGACCGCGCTAATGAATCTGTCCATCGTTCGACCGACAATCCCGCAAAAGCAATCGACCAGTAAAGACCGACCGAAAGAATCCTCAACCATGAAGAAACTCGTCATCGCCGCCGCAGTCGCCACCTTTCCGATCGCCCTCGTCGGGTGCAGTACCGAATCGATCAACAAGCTCTCCGACAAGGCCATGACGGTCCACTACGAGATCACGTCGGACGGCACGGTCGACGTCACCGAGACTGCGATGGTCAACGGCAGCATCGCGCAGAACCAGCAACAGGACGTCGCGACGCCGTACTCGAAGGACGTCGAGATCAGCGGTGTCGGTAAGAACATGAACATCATGGCCCAGGCCAAGGACGGCACTGAGGTCGGCTGCACTATCACCGTCGACGGCAAGGAAGTGGCGAACCAGAAGTCGAGCGGCCAGTACGCGGTCGTGACCTGCTTGTACACGCCATAGTCACTACCGCAAACGACAGAACCGCCCCAGCCTGCAGGAATCAGGCTGGGGCGGTTCTTCGGTTCTTCGTCTTACGTG
>JAJFUQ010000010.1 GCA_021372355.1 Nocardiaceae bacterium
ACTTCGTCCTGACCACGCAGGAATTCGGCAAGATGATCCGCCAGGCGGGCATCCAGTTCAACAACCTCACGCCGGAATCGTTGGACCTGCCGCTGGGCTTCAAGACCGGCGCCGGCGTGATCTTCGGCGCCACCGGGGGCGTCAGCGAGGCCGTGCTGCGATACGCACATGAGAAACTCACCGGCGTGCGCGTGGACAACGTGGACTTCTCCGAGGTTCGAGGCATGCAGGGGACCCGCATCAAGCAGATCAAGCTGGGCGACGTCGATCTCAAGCTGGCCATCGTACACGGCCTGCGGAACGCACGGGCCATCGTCGAGGAGATTCGCGCGGGCACATGCAACTACGACTTCATCGAGGTGATGGCCTGCCCGGGCGGGTGCATCGCCGGCGCAGGCCAGCCCGTGAGCTTCGAGTCGGATGCGAAACAACTGCGGGCCCAGGGCCTCTACGACTGCGACAAGACGCTGCAACTGCACAAGTCGCAGGAGAACCCGTACGTGGCGAAATGCTACGAGACCACCCTCGGGGACATCGGCGGCCATCGCGCCCACGAACTGCTCCACACCGGCTACAAGAGCCGCAAGCGCGTCGCGGACGAAGGCTTCTCGGTTCTGGAGCCGGGCGCCTCCAAGGCCCTGGAGATCAGCGTCTGCGTCGGCACGAGCTGCTATCTGCGAGGCTCGCAACAGCTCCTGCAGAAGATCGTCAATTACGTGAAAGAGCACGACCTCGAAGAGACCGTCGATGTCCGCGCCACGTTCTGCTTCGAGGCCTGCGACAAGGGGCCCAGCGTGAGGGTCGGCGAGGTGCTCATGCACCATTGCACCTTCGACGTGGTGCGGACCGAGCTCGAAGGCCAGCTCGCCAAGGTCGTGGCGTAGGAGGCATGGATCGACGTGGAACCGAAGCGGCGTGACAACCAGGTGGTCTTCACGAACAAGGCCCGGTGCAAAGACTGCTACCGATGCATCCGCGTGTGCCCCGTCGACGCCATCGGAGTGCGTGATGGACAGGCCTACGTCGATGAGGAACGGTGCATCTCGTGCGGGACGTGCATTCGCGAATGCCCGCAGGGGGCCAAGAGCTTCCGTAAGGACTTGGACAGCGTGCGCGAGCTGATCGCTTCGGGGCAACCGGTGGCGGTCAGCCTGGCGCCGTCGTTCGCGGCCATCTTCAAGGCCTGGGAAATCAAGCGCGTCCCCTCGGCGCTTCGCCGGCTGGGATTCGCCCACGTCTCCGAGACCGCGGTCGGCGCGTACCCCGTTGCGAAGCGGACCGCAGAGTGTGCGGCCGAGCACGGAGATTCCTTCTGCATCGCCACCGCCTGTCCGGCGGTCGTGAACTACGTCGAACGGTATCGGCCGGACCTCGTCGAGGCTCTCATCCCGGTCTGCTCGCCTATGGTCGCGCACGCCCGGATGCTCAAGGCCAGGCTCGGCGACGACACGCGAGTCGTATTCATTGGGCCTTGCGTCGCCAAGAAGCAGGAGGCCCGCGAGAAGAGCGGCGGCGCGGTGGACTTCGCGCTGACTTTCACCGAGCTTCTCGAATGGCTCGAACAGGAGCATGTGGACCTGTCGATCCTGGAAGAGAGCGACTTCGACATGGCGCCGGAAGGCTGGGCACGTTCGGTCCCGCTGGCCGGCGGCAGCCTCCAGACGGCGTCCTTGAGCACCTCCCTGCTGGCGGCCGACGTGCTCAGCGTCACCGGCACCCAGGAGGTCAAGGACACGCTCGAAAGCCTGACGGACAGCCGCGGTCCGCTGCTGGTCGAGCCGCTCTTCTGCGAGCAGGGCTGCATCAATGGGCCCGCCATGCCCAAGAACGAAACGGTCTACCAGAGGCGAAAGGCCTTGCTGCACTACGTCCTGAACACGAAGCACGACGGCGCCGGCTCGAACACCTGCGCCGATCTGGCGGCCTCGTTCGAGCGCCATCCGCTCTCGTGCGGCGCGGTCAGCGAGGAGCAGATCCGACAGGTCTTCGCACAAACGGGCAAGGAGAACCCCGAGGACCAGCTCAACTGCGGCGCGTGCGGGTATTCCTCGTGCCGGGAGCAGGCGATTGCGGTGATTCACAAGATGGCCGAGCCCGAGATGTGCGTGCCCCATATGCGACGACTGGCCGAACAGCGGACCGACCGGATCATCGAGACCAGCCCCAACGGGATCATCATTCTCGACGAGCACCTGAGCATTCTGCACGTGAACCCGTCCTTCAAACGGTTGTTCATGTGTTCGGAGGCGGTGTACGGCAAGCCGATCTCGTACCTCATGGACCCCGAGCCATTCGAGCAGATCGCCGCGGGCAAGGCCGAGTTGACGGAGGTGACGGTCGAGCACGCCAAGTACAGCCTGATCTGCCACCAGATCGTGTACGCCCTGCGGGACGAGCGACAATACGTCGGGGTGTTCGTGAACCTGACCGGCAGTCTGCTGAACAAGAAGCAGCTCGACGTCCTGCGGGCGCGCACGGTGCAGCAGGCCCGCGATCTGCTCGCACACCAGATCGACATCGCCGGCAAGATCGCCCAGTTCCTCGGCGAGAGCACCGCCGAGGGCGAGAAGCTGCTGGAGAACCTGGTCAAGGTCGCCCAGGACAACCCGACCGGCGGCGACGACCGGAAAGACTCATGGCTCAGAGATACCTACACATCGACATAACGAGCTGCCAGGCGTCCAAGCACGCCGAGGGTCCGTGCGGCGACGTCGTTGCCCAGCGTCGAACCGACGTGGGCACCGACATCATCCTGTGCGACGGGATCGGCTCGGGGATCAAGGCGCACATCGCCGCGACACTCCACATCTCGCGGATGCAGAAGCTCCTGGCCGAGGGGTTCTCGCTGCGCCACACGTTTGCGAGCGTGATCGCGACGGTGGACAAATGGCGCGACCCGGCCAAGCCCTACGCAGCCGTGACGCTGGCTCGCATCCTTAACGATGGGGAAGTGACTGTTCTCACATACGATGCTCCGGTGCCGGTCCTCGCGAGTCGAGGCCACGCGGACGTGTTGCCCCAGCGGCCCTTCGTGATCGACAACGCCGTCGCGCAGCAATCGAGTTGCTTTCTCGCGCCGGGCGAGGGGGTGCTGTTCTTCAGCGATGGGATCACGCAGGCCGGCATCGGCAATGGGTCCGCCGAGGGGTGGACGAGCGAGGGCGCAGCCGGACATGCCAGCAGGCTGCTCGCGTCCGGACACAGCCTCGCGGGTATCCCGGAATCGATCCGGCAAGAGGCACTGCGGCTGGATGGGAACGTCGGCCGGGACGACATGACGGTCGTCGCCGCCCACTGCCGGCTCGGCAGGACGCTGCACATCCTGACCGGTCCGCCGGCCGACAAGCGGCTCGACGCCGACGTGGTCAACCGGTTCCTGGCCATGGATGGCCCCAAGGTCGTCTGCGGCGCGACCACCGCGGCCATCGTGGCGCGGGTCACCGGCCGCAAGCTGGCAATTGACCGCGAGCCCACGAGCCTCATCGCGCCGCCCAAATATGCCCTCGAAGGCATCGACCTGGTCACCGAAGGCGCGGTCACCCTCAATCAGCTCTGCAACATTCTCGACGTACCCGAGGAG
>JAJFUQ010000013.1 GCA_021372355.1 Nocardiaceae bacterium
CGTTCACAAACAACACCGACCGGGCAGAGGCGCTTGCGCCGTGGCTCCACGCCTACAACACTGAACGCCGTCACAGCGCACTCGGAGGCAGACCCCCGATCAGCCGACTGTCACCAACGTAGTGGCCGGGTACACCTAGGCTCACCCGCGAACCGAAGAAACGCCCGAAAAGCTCCAGCATCCGGTTCCAAGCAGAACAACCGAACGAACGTGGCAGTCCGACTTCACCCACTACCGACTCGCCGGCGGCCGCGACACCGAAATCATCACCTGGCTCGACGACCACTCCCGCATGGCACTACACGTCTCCGCGCACCAACGCATCACTGCGACCCTCGTGCTCGCCACGTTCCGCAAAGCCGCGGCACAAAACGGATATCCCGCCTCCACACTCACCGACAACGGCATGGTCTACACCGTGCGCCACGCCACCGGAAAGGCGGACGTACCCAACTCGAGAACGAACTGCGGCACCGCAACATCAAGCAGAGAAACTCGCGCCCGCACCACCCCACGACATGCGGCAAAGTCGAACGCTTTAACAAACCCTCAAGAAATGGCTGCGCGCTCAACCGGCACAACCCGCCACACTCGCAGAACTGCAAGCCTTGATCGATCGGTTCGTCCACGACTACAACACACGACGCCCGCACCGATCCTTACCGCACCACGCGACCCCGCAGCGGCCTACCAAGCCCGCCCCACAGCCGCACCCGGCACCGACCGCACAGGCGAAACGCACGACCGGATCCGGCACGACCGAGTCGATCGCGACGGCAAACTCACCCTCCGCATCAACGGCAAACTGCACCACATCGGAATGGGACGAACCCACGCCCGAACCCGCGTCCTCATGCTCGTCCAGGACCTCGACGTGCACATCATCAACGCCGTGACCGGCGAATTCATCCGCGAACTCACCATCGACACCAGCCGGAACTACCAACCCCAGAAACGGAAAAAGACCGAACCCTAAACTAGGGTTCGGTCTGTCCGGGATGTCGTGAGACATCACGCGGCGGAGGATAGGGGATTTGAACCCCTGAGGGCGTTAACCCAACCCGCGTTCCAGGCGAGCGCCATAGGCCACTAGGCGAATCCTCCGCGGATGAGCATACCCGGTGGATCGGTCAGGTACGGACTGGGGGATCTGCCCCGATCTGAGTCGCAAGTTGCTCGCTTGTCAGAAGTTGACGATCTTTCCGTAGACAGCCACCAAATCGTCGGTCGCCTGTGTCGAGACTTTGACTATCGAGTACGACCGAAGGCTCGCCATTCCTAGGCACGAGTCCACGTGCACGTCGAGTCCATGAATGTTGATCGAGCCGAAACCGTTGCGGATATCCTTCTCGCCGAGGTTTAGATCAACGACCTGGCCAGGTTCCACCGAAACGTTGACGAAAGGGCTCACCGTGAGGTTTGTCCCTCCGATAGTCGTTGAGGCACCGGTTCCGGCAGTGTTGAGGTTGACGTTGCAGCCGATCTGATAGCCGGACTTCAGGGTTACCGACTTGATCGGGGCTCCGGAGCCTCCGAGTGTCGCAAATGCACGGTTGGTGACTATTGCCTCGCGAGTCGTCAGGGCCGCATTAATGGATCGAACCACATTAACGACTTCTCGATCGCCCCCGACTGTGACCCTCCAGCCATCGTCGGTCGCAATGACCCGTTTATGTGGTGGGAGGAGTTGGTCCGCGGCGGAGGCCGGAGCTGCCACCGCGGCTACAACCGATAATGCTGCGCACCCGACAACTGCGAACGCTTTGGCTTTCAACTGAAGTCCTCCCAACTTAAACAAAAGGCAATATTTGTAGCTTGATGGGAACTTCCATACGTTAGGTAACGACCCCATGAGGAATGCGCAACGACTTAGCGGCAACGGCTGCAACACGGGACCCGTGTATATCGGCTGACCGACAGTGCGACGACGACCGGACGTTGCATGTGCATCCCAGCTGGTGGTGGCAGCGTCCGACAAACGCGCCGCAGCGCTGGCCCCTCGACCAGTGCCCCGCCACCGTGCCGGACCCCCAAGAATCGGTGCGAGTAAGTACCGCTACACTCGACCGTGGATCCCGCGCGACGCGCATCCTGTGAACTCCCCCAGGGCCGGAAGGCAGCAAGGGTCAACGGGCTCTGCCGGGTGCGCGGGGTCCCCTTAACTCCAGTGTTGGCCGCGAAACGCGACGCAAGCCCCACGCGCGGCGAATCGACGCGTTGGCGGTGGTAGTTCACCGAAAGGGCGCGCGAATGCCGCAACAGACGCAGTTCGAGCTGATGGACAGCACCGAACTTGCCGCTGAGCACTCACGTCAGGCTGCTGCGTACTCCGAACTCCAGGCTCGAGGCCTCAAACTCGATCTCACGCGTGGAAAGCCGTCGCCTGAGCAGCTCGACCTCTCGAACAGCCTGCTCGGCCTGCCCGGTGCGGACGACTTCAAGGACGCGAGCGGTACCGACTGCCGCAACTACGGCGGTCTCCATGGCCTGCCGGAACTGCGGGCGATCTTCGGCGAGCTCCTCGGCATTCCGGTCGAGAACCTGATCGCGCAGAACAACGCGAGCCTCGAGATCATGCACGACTCGATCGTGTACTCGATGTTGCACGGCAACCCCGACTCGGCGCGTCCGTGGGTTCAGGAGCCGGTGCGCAAATTCCTATGCCCGTCGCCGGGCTACGACCGCCACTTTGCAATCACGGAGTCGCTCGGCTTCGAGATGATCACCATCCCGATGCGTCCAGACGGCCCGGACATCCGCGCCGTCGTCGAGATCGCCGCGTCGGACCCGACGGTCAAGGGCCTGTGGGCCGTTCCGAACTACTCGAACCCGACGGGATCGGTCTTCTCGGAAGAGGTTGTGCGCCAACTCGTCACGATGCCGACCGCGGCTCCCGACTTCCGCCTGTACTGGGATAACGCCTACGCCTTCCACTCGATCGAGGGGGAGCCGGCACCGAGTCTGGACGTTCTCGGAATGGCCGCTGAGGCCGGGAGCCCTAATCGCCCGCTCGTGTTCGCCTCGACGTCGAAGATCACCTTCGCCGGCGCGGGCGTGAGCTTCTTCGGTGCCTCCAAGCAGAACCTCGATTGGTATCTCGGCTACTCGGGACTGAAGAGCATCGGCCCGGACAAGGTCAACCAGCTTCGCCACCTGCGGTTCTTCGAGAACGCGGAGGGAGTGCGTGCGCATATGCGGAAGCACCAGGAGATCCTGGCGCCGAAGTTCGCGATGGTGCAGCGCATCCTCGAGGACCGCCTTGGTGCGTCGAAAGTCGCGTCGTGGAGTGACCCCAAGGGCGGTTACTTCGTCAGCCTCGACGTGATGGACGGCACCGCAAAGCGCGTGATCGGCCTCGCGAAGGATGCCGGAATCGCACTGACCGCCGCCGGATCGGCGTTCCCGTGCCGCAAGGACCCGAACGACCGAAACATCCGGATCGCGCCGAGTTTCCCGGGCACGGTCGAACTCGAGCAGGCCATCGACGGTGTCGCTACGTGCGTTCTGCTCGCCGCGACGGAAAAGCTCATCGCTCAGTCCTGAGCCTTTGGTCCCGGGCTTTCCCAGCCTTGGACTCTGCTCTCTCGGACCGCGACTCGCGCATGCTGCTCCTAGTCGGCATGACGAGGAGCGCGAGTGGACGGCGAAGTTCGGATCGACCGGGCCAGCCCGGGCGATCTCGCCATGGAATCGCTGGGCACTCGTCGGATGCCGGAACAGTTTGGCGCGATCCTGATCCTCGACGCCGGAGAAGGATTCGACATCTCGATCGCTGAGGCGCGGTTGGCGGAACGCGTACGAGCGATTCCGAGATTCCGGCAAATGCTGGTCTCGGTGCCGCGATTGCAGGGTCGACCGATCTGGGTCGACGACACCGCGTTCGACCCCGCGCGGCATATCCGGCATCGCACGTGTCCCGGTCCTGGTGACGAGCGCGCTCTACTCGATCTCGCCGCAGAGTTGGTGTGCCGGCCACTCACCGCAGACCGGCCGCTATGGAGCGCCACCTTCGTCACCGGTCTCGCCGGCGGCAAAGTCGGTCTTGTCGTCGTTGTCGACCACGTGGTCTCGGACGGCATAGGTGGAGTCGCCGTCCTGGGCTCCCTTGTCGATGGTGCGGCGGCGGCAACGGACCAACCGTCCCCGCGGCGTCGCCCGACGGCGGCCGAACTGCGGAAAGACGCTTGTCGAACGTGGCTGCAGATGGTGCGTCAGACGCCCACGGCGATCCGAGGTCTTGCAGCGTCACTCCGGTCGGCGAAGCGCGTCCGACCCGCTCGCGCCGCCGACTGCTCGCTGCTGACCGTAACCGGTTCCAAGCGCACGTTTTCGGTGGTCCGCGGCGACCTCGAAGCGATTCGTGCACACGCACACCGCCGTGGCGCCACCGTCAACGACGCGGTGTTGGCGGCGATCGGCGGGGCGTTGCGAACCCTGCTGGCTCACCGAGGCGAGCAGATCGACGAGTTCGTCGTGTCGGAACCGGTCTCGATCCGTGCCGCGGCGACGACCGGTGCCCTGGGCAATCGGGTCAATGACATGCTGGTCGCCGTGCCCGCAGCCGGGGCGGCAAGATTGGGCGATATCGCGAGCCGGACGCGCGCGGCGAAGGCGGCGTCTGCCGTCGGAGTCGGTTCGTTCGTATGGCTGTCCGCCGTTATCCGCATCGCCGCGTGGACGGGGCTCATGCGTTGGTATCTCAATCGCCAGCACATGATCCACACCGTGGTCTCGAACGTCCGGGGTCCGCAGAATGCGCTGACCTTCGCGGACCATGGCATCACCGACATCGTCCCGATCTCGGTTGCCGAGGCCTGGAACGTGACGGTGACCTTCGTGGTGTTCTCGTACGCGGGCAGACTGACGATCACCGTGACCGCTGACCCGGAGCACCTCCGTGACCTGGACATTCTCGAGGCGGCACTGCGTACTGAACTTGCGCTTCTCGAGGGCGCAACCACCGATGAGGCGCGCCGTTAGGATCGGCTGCATGACTGTGACGCTGAACATCGTTGGTGACGCCGAGGCGGATGCCCTCCTGTCGAGCGATCCGCTCGCGTTGCTCATCGGGATGCTGTGCGACCAGCAGTATCCGATGGAGGCCGCGTTCGCGGCACCGAAGAAGATCGCCGACCGAATGGGTGGCCTCGACGTTCACCGGATCGCCGAGTCGGACGTCGACGAGTTCGCGTCGATGTGCTCGGTACCGCCCGCGATCCATCGCTACCCAGGCTCGATGGCGAAGCGCATTCACGAGTTGTGCCACGTCCTCATCGACCGCTACGACAGCTCGCCGGCGGCCATCTGGACCGAAGGCGATCCGGACGGCAAAGAGGTGCTCAAGCGCCTGAAGGCTCTGCCGGGCTACGGCGACCAGAAAGCGCGCATCTTCCTCGCGATCCTCGGCAAGCAGTACGAGGTCGAGCCGGCCGGCTGGCGTCAGGCTGCCGGAGACTACGGACTCGAGGGCTCGCGCCGCTCGGTTGCGGACGTGACGGACGCGCAGTCGCTTCAGGAAGTCCGTGCGTTCAAGAAGGAAGCGAAAGCTGCCGCCAAAGCCGCGAAAGGCTAAGCGTCCGTCGAGGCTTTATCTTCCTCAGTGGTCTTGGAGTCTTCAGAAGCCTCGTCGTCCTCGGAGACTTCTTCCGCCGGAGGCTTCGCCGCCTCGCGGTGGATCGCGGGAGGCGTCTCCTCGGTCAGGCCGATTCGATCGTGGAGCCAGGTCAGCGGCTTGGGCGCCCACCAGTTGAAGCGGCCCATCAGACGCATCAGTGCGGGCACGAGGATGCCGCGGATGATCGTCGCGTCGGCCAGGACGGTCAGCGTCATGCCGAGGCCGAACAGCTGAATGAACGACACTTTCGACGTCACCATCGTGAAGAAGACGACGGCCATCAGCGCGGCGGCGGCGGTGATGATTCGTCCGGTGCGGGCCAAACCCATCGCGAGCGCGTGCGTGTTGTCCGCTGACGTCCGATGCGACTTCAGCCATTCCTCACGCACACGGGAGAGAACGAAGACCTCGTAGTCCATCGACATACCGAATGAGAGACAGAACATGAGAATCGTCATCGTCGGTACGAGATAGCCGGTGACGGTGAGATCGAGCAGGCTCGCGCCGTGGCCATCCTGGAAGATCCACACCATCGCACCGAACGCGGCGGTCAGCGAGAACGTATTCAGCACGATCGCCTTGATCGGCAGCGCAATACTGCCCGTGAACAAGAACAACAGGATGAACGTCGAGGTCGCGATGAGCGCGATCGCGAGCGGGAGTTTGCCGGTCAGCGCGTCGATGACGTCCTGGTTGGAGGCCGCCTGACCGCCGAACAGGACGGTGCTGGGTGCCTTGACGTCCCGCAGCGCATCCAATTGCTCCGAAGCTTCGGGGGAGTACGGGTCGTACGACGTCGCGATCGAGAGGTAAGTGCCCTCGGTCTTCTGTGGTGCGGACCCCGGCGCTTGTTGCGGTGGAATCGGCGCTCGTGTGCCCTCCGGTGGCAGCATCTGGGTGACCTCACGCGTGCCGTCGACATAGGTGCCGTCGATCGATTTCACCTCGGTCACGCCCTTGACCCGCGAGAGCTCGGCGGCGTACGCGCCGATCGCGGTCGAGTCACCCGTGTAGCTCGGCAGCACCGCACTGACGGAGCCGGCTGCTCCGTGGGAGTACTTGTCGCGCAGCACGTCTCCGACTTGGCGGCTCGTGCTCGACGGGGGCAGGGCTCGGTCGTCCGGGCTACCGAAACGTGCCGACAGGAATGGGGAACCGATCACCAGCAGGAGACCGATCACCACGACGGCGATCGGCAGCGCGAACCGGGTTACGAAGTTGACCGTCTTGTACCAAAGGCTCTTCTCCGGCACGAATACCGGATGTTCCGGCTTGCCCATCATCTTGCGGAAGGGCGCCCGGATGTCGAGTCGATTGACCCATTGGCCGAGAAGGATGAGAGCGGCCGGGAGAACGATCATCGATGCCAGGGCGGCGGCCGCCACGACCGCCAGGCCGGCGTAGGCGAACGACTTGAGGAAGTAGACCGGGAAGACCAGCAGCGACGCGAGACCGAGAGCGACCGTCACCGCGGAGAACAGAACCGTGCGACCGGCCGTTTCGATCGAGCGGATGACGGCGGCGCGTTCGGTCAGGCCGTTCGCGAGTTCCTCGCGATATCGGCTGACGATGAAGAGGCTGTAGTCGATTCCCAGCGCGAGACCCATACCGGTCGTCATGTTCAGCGCGTATGTCGAGACGTCGGTGACTTCGCTCATCAATCGAAGGATCGCCATCGTGGAGAAGATGGAGAAGACACCGACGATGAGCGGCAACCACATGGCGACGAAGCTGCCGAACACCAGGAGCAGCAGGACTGCGGTGATCGGCACAGCGATCATTTCCGCGATGAAGAGGTCCTTGCCGATTCGACCGTTCAACTCGTCGGACGCAACGATGCCGCCGGCTCGGACGGTGACGCCGTCCTTGGTCCCGGTTATCGGTTTGACCAGGGCCGCGGCGGTGCGCGGGCCATTGCGATCGTCGCCGCCGATGCGCGCGGTGATGAGCGCGCTCGAACCGTCGTCGGCGCGGAGGCCGGACGCTGCGGCCGGGTCCGTCCAATAGGACTGCACGCTGCTGACGTCTGGCGACTTCTTGAGCTCGTCCACGATGTCGACGGCTCGGGTTTTCGCCGCCGGACTGTCGATCCCGCCGTCGGCGGTGACCAAGAGAATGAGGTTTGCGCCGCCGGCCTTGAGCTGGTCGGACATGAGCTGGGCCGCGCGGGTTGACTCAGCGTTGCTGGTCGTGAAGCCGCCACCGCTGAGGTATTTCGCCACGGAGACCCCGTAGATGCCCGCGGCGATCATGACGATAAGCGTTCCGACCAGCACAGATCGCGGGAATCTGATCGCTGCAGACGCTAGTCGAGAGAGCACGTTCGTCAGCGTACTCGTGATCTTGAGCGCGACCCCACGGTCCGAAAAATGGACAGCCCCCTCTCAGAATGTCACCGAGTGCGGCTAGCCTCTTGTCCGTGGCTCTGTACCGGAAGTATCGACCTGCGACCTTCGGTGAAGTCGTCGGCCAAGAGCATGTCACGGAGCCGTTGTGCACCGCGCTCGATGCCGGTCGGATCAATCACGCGTACCTCTTTTCCGGACCGCGCGGCTGTGGCAAGACGTCCTCGGCGCGCATCCTCGCCCGCTCGCTGAACTGTGAACAGGGCCCGACGTCGACGCCGTGCGGAACGTGCCAGTCGTGCGTTGCGTTGGCGCCCGGTGGTCCGGGCAACCTCGACGTCACCGAACTCGACGCGGCCAGTCACAACGGTGTCGACGATGCCCGTGAACTGCGCGATCGCGCGTTCTACGTGCCGAGCGAGTCGCGCTATCGCGTCTTCATCATCGACGAGGCGCACATGGTCACGACGGCCGCGTTCAACGCGCTGCTGAAGGTCGTCGAAGAGCCGCCAGAGCATCTCATCTTCATCTTCGCAACGACCGAGCCGGACAAGGTTCTCGCGACCATCCGCTCGCGAACGCATCACTACCCCTTCCGCCTGCTGGCGCCGTCGACGATGCGGGGTCTGCTCGAGAAGGTCTGTGCCTCCGAGAACGTCCAGGTTGACGATGCGGTCTATCCGCTCGTCATTCGCGCCGGCGGGGGTTCGCCGCGTGACTCGCTGAGCGTCCTCGACCAGTTGCTCGCGGGCGCCGGAGCCGACGGCGTGACCTATCAGCGGGCGCTCAGTCTGCTCGGTGCGACGGACACGGCACTGATCGATGCCGCCGTGGACGCGCTGGCCACCTCGAACGGCGCGAGCCTGTTCGGCGTCGTCCAGGCAGTCGTCGAATCCGGACACGATCCGCGCCGATTCGCGACGGATCTCCTGGGTCGCATGCGTGACCTCATTCTCATGCAGGCCGTTCCGGATGCTGGCGAGCGTGGTCTCGTCGATGCACCGGCGGACGTTCTCGAGCGCATGACTGCCGACGTGAAGCGGTTCGGCCCGGCGACGCTCGCTCGGTACGCGGAACTCCTGCACGACGGGCTCTCGGACATTCGTGGTGCGACCGCGCCCCGCCTGCTGCTCGAAGTGATCTGTGCGCGCATGCTTCTGCCGTCTGCGTCGGATGCGGAAACTGCCGTTCTCCAGCGCCTCGAACGGCTCGAGGCCGGTGGAGTCGTCGCGCGACCGGCTGCTTCGGCCGTCGCTCCGGTGGAGACGTCGGCATCCATCGCGGGTCGCCAGTTCGTCCGCGCTTCGGACCGTCCGGCGGAGCCGGCCCCGAAGCCGGTGGAACCGGCCAAGCCCGTGGTGCCGCCAGTCGAATCGGCCAAGCCGGTCGAGCCGGTCGAACCCGTTAAGCCGGTCGAACCGCCGAGGCGATCCGAGCCGACGCCCGAACCGCCCAAACGCCCGGAACCGGTGAAGCGTCCGGAACCGGCGCCCGAACCTCCGCGCGTTCCGCAGCCGGCCACCGAGCCGCCACCTGCGCCGACGTTGTCCGGCGATGTGGAAGTCGTTCGGACGAACTGGCTCAAGGTGCGCGACGCCATGCCGCAGGGCATGTTGAGAACGATGATGGGTTCGTTGTCGCCCGTCTCGTTGGAGCAGGGAATCCTCGTCATCGGTGGCAACGGCGCACAGCGACTGGCTGAGCCGCGGCACGCGGAGCAGATTCGAACCGCGGTCAAGCAGGTATGCGGACTCGACGTGGGGATTCAGCCCGGCACCGGACCAGTGACCGCTGCCCCGAGGCGTCCCGCTCCGCAGGCATCAGCAGGACCGAGTGCCGGAGACCGTGGGCGTCGAGAGTTTGTGCGCCCCTCGCGGTCGGCGGCGCCCGCCGCAGCGCCGATCTCGTCTCACGATCCCGAGGACCCGGGTCCCATGGAACCGCCGGAGGAGCCTGAGCCGGACGAGTCGTACGACGCCTACGAGTCGGTTGACCAGCCGAGTCAGGCGCGTCAGGACCCGATGGACATGGCGATTTCCGAGGTCAAAAAGGTGCTCGGCGGAAAGGTCATCGGTAGCTGAGCGCCGATCTCAAGATCACGAGAAGTTATCGAATTCGATCATGGGTGTGACGAAAGTCGTTTACCGTTAACTCCGCTACGCATGAGCTTGAGGAGTTCCCATGTTGTTCGGCATCGACGTCATCGGCCTGATCATCAACGCTGTCCCGATCCTGCCGCGGACGGTCATTCTCGGCCTTCCGCCGGCCGCGGCCGACATTGGTACGTGGGGTGGCTGCATCCAGGTCTACGGCCTGACCGCCCTGCAGTGTCAGGGCCTGTAACCCGTTGACTTATAAGCCCTCCCGGGAAGCGTCGCTTCCCGGGAGGGCTTGTTGTCTATGGACGGTCCGCAGGATCAGTCGACGGCCATGATCCGGACTGCGAACTTCTCGCATTCGGCGACGAGTTCGTCGCGGTCCGCCTGAAAGTCTCCGGAGAGCCACGCGAGGATGATCGAACCGATCGCCCCGATGAATCCGATGCTCACGACCGCGCGCTCGACCTGACTCTTGGATCTCGGAAGTGCGGTCCGGAGCAGCTTGGTGAAGGCCGGAAGTGTCGCCAACGTGATCCCACGCAATGCCGGCTCGCCCATCGGTTCGACCACGAGAAGCCGACCTCGTCGACGGTCCTTGATCGTGAGGTCGACGACGATTTCGACATAGGTGCGGGCGAAATCGCGCGGGCTCGAGAAATCCGTCTTGTCGGCGAGGAACTCGTACGTCTCGTCGGCGACCTTTTTGTAGAGCTGAACGAGCAGGTCGTCACGGCTTTCGAAACTCTCGTAGAAATACCGGTCGGCAATCCCGGTTTCGCGGCAGAGTGCGCGCATGGTCACGGCCGACGTGCCGTGTTCGCCGATCAGGTTGAGTGCGGCGGTCATGAAAGCGGCGCGACGCTGCTTGCGCCGCTCGGCCAAAGTCGTTCCGCCCCAGACGCGTTCATCTTGCTGCGAGCCTTCGGTCATCGCACCTTCCCAGCCGTCGTCCTCACGTGGGGAGATCTACGCAAAGCGCATCCGCTCATCGTAGCCGTACCAACTGCGGGCGGGTGACTACAAATGGTCAACCGGTGACGATCGGGACCAGGAACTTCCGGGCGAACGCGTCGAGCTGTTCTTCGGTGGCGTCCTGCAGTTGTCCATACGGAGCCAGGATCATCGAGTGGACGATCCGGCACACGATTTCGGCGCGGATGGAAAGATCCGGGCTCTCGGGGAGGAGCCCGGCGGCGACGGCCCGGGCGAACGACGCTGCTGTTGCTGCCACCGACATGGTGAAGGTCATCTCGCCCTCGGTTGTGAGCCGGGTGACGAGCCGTTCCGGTTCGATGACGAGCATTCGTTGAACCAGCGCGTGATTGCGCCACTTCGTGATGACGGTGACGAATCCATCGGCCACGAGGTCGGGGAAGTTGTCGTGGCGGACGGCCAGATCGTCGAGTTCGGCCAGGATTGCGGCGACCTCGCGCCCGACCACGGACTGGACGACGTCGTCGCGGGATCCGATGCGGCGGTAGACCGTCACGCGGTCGACGCCGGCCTGGCGTGCGATGTCTTCGATCGTCGTCTTCTTGAATCCGACCTTCTCGAACTGCACGAGAGCGGCGTCGAGGATTCGCGATTCGACGGTGTCGACCGCGTTGGTTTCGGATACCTCGAGCACCTCTCAAGAGTAGGCCATGCAACATATCCTGAGCAATTGTTGCTGCAACATTGCAATCCAATTTGTTGCGTTGTACGTTCGAGGCATGGTTGAGAAGCTTGGCGCAACGGAGCGCCCCTACTGCAATGAAGCGCACGCGATCCATGCGCGTGACGTCCATTTCGATTTCTCATCGGTGCCGATGCACTACATCCCGGGCGAAGTCCTCGCCACACACATCGTCAACGTCATGCACCTCGTCCTCCCGGAAGGGGAGCGGGCGATGGCGATGGCACTGGCCGAAGCTCTTCCCCATATCGACGACCCGCGGCTGCGTGAAGAAGTGCAAGGTTTCGTCGGGCAGGAGACGATGCACGCGAACAGTCACGACCAGGCCCGACAGCACTTGCAGTCGATCGGCCTCGACGCCGAGGGCTACGTCGCGAAGATCGCCTGGCTCATCGATCGCATCCTCGGCGACCACGGCTTGACCGGGCGGGCGAAGGAGGAATGGCTCAAGGAGCGCCTTGGCCTGTTCGCCGGAATGGAGCACTTCACGGCCGTCCTCGGCGAGTGGCTGCTCAACGCCGACATACTCGAGGAAAAGGGGATGCACCCGACGATGCTCGACCTGATTCGCTGGCATGGCGCCGAGGAAGTCGAGCACCGGAGTGTCGTCTTCGACGCGTTCATGTACGTGGACGGCAGCTACGCGCGCCGCGCGCGCACCGCGATTCTTGCCGCAGCGACGCTCCTGCCGGTGTTCATCGTCTCGACCGCCTACCTCTACGGAAAAGACCCGTCGACGGACAAGGGCAGATTCTGGGGCTGGCAGTTCGTCAGCGCCACGGCCCGCGGTGTGATCCCGAGCTTCACGACGTTCTTCACCGAGATGCCGCGGTATCTGCGGCCGGGCTTCCATCCGACGCAACTCGGCACCATGGACAAGGCGATTCGCTATCTCGCGCATTCGCCTGCCGCGCGGAGTCAGTCATGAGTACCGCAAGCCTTCGCCTGTACGGCGCGGTCATGGACGGCTATCGCCAACTCTTCGTCGAAGGGCCGACTGCTCGATTCCTGTCCCGATCGCGGCCGGTGAGGCGGCAAGGATACGACCTCGATCTCGTCGTCTGCGCTGCCGCTCAGGAGTCTGACGACGTCGTCAGTCTGCGTCTGACCAGGCCGGATGGTCTGCAGTTGCCCGAGTGGCGGCCGGGTGCGCACATCGATCTCTTCCTGCCCTCCGGTCGGCAACGCCAGTACTCGTTGTGCGGTGATCCGCGTGATCGGACGAGCTACCGCATCGCGGTTCGCCGGATCGCTGAGGGCGGAGGTGGATCGATCGAGGCCCACGAACTGCGCTTCGGCGATCGGGTCCGCGTGCGCGGTCCGCGCAACGCCTTCGCGTTTGTCGACGCTCCTTCCTATCTCTTCATCGCGGGCGGAATCGGAATCACGCCGATCCTGCCGATGGTCAAGGCGGCCGGATCGAAGGGGCATCTCGTCTACGTCGGTCGATCGCGAAAGTCGATGCCGTTCCTCGACGAGCTGCCGTCGTCGGCCGAGATCCGCCCCGACGACGAATTCGGGGTTCCCGATGTCGCGGACCTCATCTCGCGCGCACAACCGGGCGCTGCCGTCTACGTATGTGGCCCACCGCCGGTGCTCGACGCCGCGCAGAGATTGATGTTCACCCTCAACCCGACCGGCTCTCTGCACACCGAGCGGTTCTCCGCGGCACCCGTCGTCGACGGCCGAGAGTTCACGGCGACGCTGGCTCGATCGGGAACCGAGGTGCGCGTCGGCGCGGACGAAACCGCTTTGGCCGCGATCCGCCGAGTTCAGCCCGGCGTCGTCTACTCCTGCCAGCAAGGGTTCTGCGGCACCTGCAAGGTCCGCGTTCTCGGCGGCGAGGTCGACCACCGCCGCAACACCATCCCCGAGCACATGCTCACGTGCGTTTCGCGAGCGTTTGGCGACTCGATCGTGCTCGATCTCTGAAAGGGCAACTCATGTCCACACACCACAACGTCGTGGTCGTCGGCGCCGGCTTCGGCGGCATCGGCCTCGCGATCAAACTCAAAGAAGCGGGGTTCACCGACCTCGTGGTCCTCGAACGGGCTGACGAACTGGGCGGAACCTGGCGGGCGAACACCTATCCGGGTTGCGCGTGCGACGTTCCATCCCAGCTGTACAGCTACTCGTTCGAACCGAATCCGGACTGGACGCACACGTACGCGACGCAGCCCGAGATCCTGGAGTACCTGCGTCGGGTCGCGACGAAGCACGGTGTCGTGAGCCAGGTCAGGCTCGGCACCGAACTCGTCGAAGCGCGCTGGTCGGACAATGTCTGGCGCATCGAGACGAACCGTGGGTCGCTCACCGCCGACTACCTCATCTCGGCCGCCGGCATCTTCGCCGAGGCGAAGTACCCGAAGCTGCCCGGCATCGAATTGTTCGAGGGCAAGCGGTTCCACTCGCTGCACTGGGATCACGACTACGACCTCACCGGAAAGCGGGTGGCCGTCATCGGCACGGGCGCGTCCGCGGTGCAGTTCGTTCCGGAGATTCAGCCGAAGGTCGATCACCTCACGGTGTTCCAGCGTTCGGCACCGTGGATCGTGCCGCGGCTGGATCGGCACACGTTCGGTCTCGAGCGGTTCGCGCTGCGCCATGTCCCGCTGGTGCAGAAGGCAGTTCGTGGCGGTTGGTACACGCTGATCGAAGGATTCGGTCTCGTCGGATTCGTCGACAAACGCTTCCGGCATCCGTACGAATTCTTCGGTCGGCTGCAGCTTCGGAGGCAGGTCAAGGACGCGAAGCTTCGCAAGACGCTCACGCCCGACTACATGATCGGCTGCAAGCGCGCGATCTTCTCCGACGCCTACCTTCCGGCGCTGGCCCAGCCCAATGTCGACGTCGTCACCGACGGGATCGCGGAAGTTCGTCCGCGTTCGATCATCACGCGTGCCGGCCGGGAGATTCCGGTCGACACCATCATCTACGGCACCGGATTCACCACGACTCCGGCCGTCTACGAACGATTCATCGGGCGTGACGGAGTGTCGATCGCCGAGCTCTATCGGCAGCAGCCACAGACGTACCTCGGCACCACGGTGGCCGGGTTCCCGAACATGTTCCTGACCCTCGGACCGTTCGGTGCGGCCGGAAACCAATCGGCGATCTACATGATCGAGTCGCAGATTTCGTACATCGTCGATGCGCTCAAGCGACTCCGCGAGACTGGTCTGACGCGTTTCGAAGTGAAGCCTGAAGTGCAGGAGAAGTTCCTCGCCGAGATGCGCCAGCGTAGTGAGAACACGGTGTGGCTCACCGGTGGCTGCACGAGCTATTACACGACCGACCGCGGCGAAAACGCTGGGCTCTACCCCGGTTGGAGCTTCGAGTATCGAAGCCGGACAAGCACCTTCGATTCCGAGTCGTACGAGGTGGGGGTCTGATGGATATTGGGAAGCTCAATCCGCTTTCGTGGCTTTCGAAGGGCTACGACGTCGGCGGCAAGGTCGCGCTCATCACTGGAGCGGGGCAGGGGATCGGCCTCGCGTTGGCGAAGATCCTGCACGAACGTGGTGCGGTGGTCGTGCTCGTGGACATTTCGGACGTATCGCCTTTCCGTGACCGTTGCCTCGTGATCCGGGCTGACGTCACCGATCGGGCGGCCATGGCTGCCGCGGTCGACCAGGTCGTCGGCCGCTACGGCCGGCTCGACATCGTGGTCGCCAATGCGGGAGTGACGCCCGAACCGGCCACGATCCGCACGATGGACCCGCGCGACTTCGACCGGGTGATCGCGATCAATCTGACCGGTGTCTTCAATACAGTGCATCCGGCCCTCGACCACGTGGTCGCAAAGAAGGGGCATGTCGTCGTGGTGTCGTCGTGCGCGGCGTTCGCGCCGGGGATGTGCGGGTCGCCATACATGATGAGCAAGGCTGCGGTCGAGCAGTTCGGTCGAGCATTGCGCGTCGAACTCGGTGCCTTCGGCGCAAGTGCCGGAGTGGCCTACTTCGGCGTCGTCGAGACGGCGATGACGCACCACATGCTCGACCAGGACGACCTGGGCCGGGAACTCGACAACATGCTTCCCTGGCCGCTGAACGTTCGCATCACCGCAGATGAGGCGGCGAAAACGATCGCCGATGGCATTGCCCGGCGGGCCGCGCGCACCATCGCGCCGAGCGGTTGGGAACCGTATGCGCTGCTGCGCGGAGCGGCGAACGTCGTGCTCGACAACCGCCTCGCCAACGATCCGAACGTTGCTCGCCTGGTCCGCGCAGTCGAGGCGCGCGGCTAGGTATCCGACCTTCCAGAATGTGATGTACGCGCGTACTGTAGGCATCTGCCCAAACTTTGCGTAGCCTGTGGTAGCGCACAGATGACCCCCGATATCCAGACGGATTTGACAGGGTTAATGTGAGGGTGCCTAGCGCGATCCTTGAAGGAAATGGCTTGCTGGCTATGACCGTCATCAGATCGGGTGGATCAATGCGGTACTTGCTGCCGCAAACATGGAAGGAACACATCGAAGTGGCGACAGAGGCGTTCATTTACGACGCGATTCGCACTCCCCGAGGCAAGGGGAAGAGGGGATCGCTGCATTCGGTCAAGCCGGTTGACCTGCTCACTGGTCTTGTCCAGGAATTCCGTAACCGATTCCCCGACCTTGATGAGGACCGCATCTCGGACCTCCTCGTCGGCTGCGTCACCCCGGTCGGTGACCAGGGCGCGGACATCGCTCGCACGGTCGTCCTGACCTCGGGCCTCCCGAACACCGTCGGTGGCTACCAGCTCAACCGCTTCTGCGCGTCCGGCCTCGAGGCCGTGAACACCGCTGCGCAGAAGGTTGCCTCTGGCTTCGACGACATGGTCATCGCCGGTGGCGTCGAGTCGATGTCGCGTATCCCGATGGGTTCGGACGGCGGCGCATGGGCCATGGACCCGGCGACCAGCTACGACACCTACTTCGTCCCGCAGGGCATTAGCGCAGACCTGATTGCCACCATCGAGGGCTTCACCCGCGATGACGTCGACGCCTATGCGGTTCGCTCGCAGGACCTGGCTGCCAAGGCCTGGTCGGGCGGCTACTTCACCAAGTCGGTCGTTCCGGTCAAGGACATCAACGGCATCACCGTTCTCGACCACGACGAGCACATGCGTCCGGGCACGACCGCCGCGGACCTCGCCAAGCTCAACCCGTCGTTTTCGATGATGGGTGAGATGGGTGGCTTCGACGCTGTTGCGCTCCAGAAGTTCCACTACATCGAGAAGATCAACCACGTTCACCACGGTGGAAACAGCTCGGGCATCGTCGACGGTGCCGCGCTCGTCCTCATCGCCAGCGAAGAGGCCGGCAAGGCCTCGGGCATGACCCCGCGTGGACGCATCGTCGCCACCGCCACCAGCGGTGCCGACCCGACGATCATGCTCACCGGTCCGACCCCGTCGACCCAGAAGGTTCTGGCCAAGGCCGGCCTCACGATCGACGACATGGACCTCGTGGAGATCAACGAGGCGTTCGCGTCGGTCGTCCTCAAGTTCCAGAAGGACCTGAAGGTTCCGGACGAGAAGCTCAACGTCAACGGCGGCGCGATCGCCATGGGCCACCCGCTTGGCGCAACCGGCGCGATGATCCTCGGCACCGTCCTCGACGAGCTCGAGCGTCGCAACGGCCGCTACGGCGTCATCACCCTGTGCATCGGTGGCGGCATGGGCGTTTCCACCATCATCGAGCGCGTCTAAGACTTCCAGGAGAAATCAGACAAATGACGAACATCATTAACTGGGACAAGGACGCCGACGGCATCGTCACCCTGACGATCGACGACCCGAGCCAGGGTGCGAACACCATGAACGAGGCGTACACCTCGTCCATGAAGGAGACGGTCGACCGTCTCGAGGCCGAGAAGGACAGCATCACCGGTGTTGTCATCACCTCGGGTAAGAAGACCTTCTTCGCCGGTGGTGACCTCAAGAACATGATGCAGGTCGGCCCGAACGACGCGCAGCAGGTCATGGACCTGCTCAACGACGTCAAGGGCCCGCTGCGCCGCCTCGAGCTGCTCGGCAAGCCAGTCGTCGCCGCGATCAACGGCGCCGCTCTCGGTGGTGGACTCGAGATCGCGCTCGCGTGTCACTACCGCCTCGCCGCGGACGTCAAGGGCAGCAAGATCGGTCTTCCGGAAGTGACCCTGGGTCTGCTCCCGGCCGGTGGCGGTGTCACCCGTTCCGTCCGCATGTTCGGTATCCAGAACGCGCTCATGCAGGTCCTGCTCCAGGGCCAGCAGAACGTTCCGTCCAAGGCCAAGGAAATCGGTCTCGTCAACGAGCTCGTCGGCACCGTCGAGGAACTCGTTCCGGCCGCGAAGGCATGGATCAAGGCCAACCCGGACAAGGGTGTTCAGCCGTGGGACGTCAAGGGCTACAAGATCCCGGGCGGCACCCCCTCGACTCCGGCTCTCGCCGCCAACCTCCCGGCTTTCCCGGCCAACCTGCGCAAGCAGATCAAGGGCGCCAACATGCCGGCGCCGCGCGCCATCATGTCGGCGGTCATCGAGGGCGCTCAGGTCGACTTCGACAGCGCTTCGCTCATCGAGTCGCGCTACTTCGTCAGCCTGCTGACCGGCCCGGTTTCGAAGAACATGATCCAGGCGTTCTTCTTCGACCTTCAGGCGATCAACAACGGTGGGTCGCGTCCGAAGGACGTCCCGAAGCGTGAGATCAAGAAGGTCGGTGTCATCGGCGCCGGAATGATGGGCGCGGGCATCGCGTACGTCACCGCCAAGGCCGGCATCCCGGTCGTCCTCAAGGACGTCACGATCGAGGCTGCCAACAAGGGCAAGGCGTACTCGGAGAACCTCGAGGCCAAGGCTCTCTCGCGTGGCAAGACCACCGAGGAGAAGTCGAAGGCGCTGCTCGACCTCATCACGCCGACCGCTGACCCGGCCGACTTCGCGGGTGTCGACTTCGTCATCGAGGCCGTCTTCGAGAAGCCGTCGCTGAAGAACGCGGTCTTCCAGGAGATCGAGGACATCGTCGACGCCGACGCACTGCTCGGTTCGAACACCTCGACCCTGCCGATCACGATGCTCGCTGAGGGCGTCAAGCGTCAGGAAGACTTCATCGGTATCCACTTCTTCTCGCCGGTCGACAAGATGCCGCTCGTCGAGATCATCCGTGGTGAGAAGACCTCGGACGAGGCGCTGGCTCGTGTGTTCGACTACACGCTCGCCATCCGCAAGACCCCGATCGTCGTGAACGACAGCCGTGGATTCTTCACCTCGCGCGTCATCGGAACGTTCATCAACGAGGCCATCGCGGCGCTCGGTGAGGGCGTGGACCCGGCGACGATCGAGCAGGCCGGTCTGCAGGCGGGTTACCCGGCTGCTCCGCTGAAGCTGTCGGACGAGCTGAACTTCGGCACCATGCAGAAGATCTTCAAGGAGACCGCTGCGGCTGCCGAAGAGGCTGGCATCGTCATCAACGACGCGGCGAAGAAGACGGGCGACATCATCGACCGCATGATCGAGGAGTTCGGTCGCCAGGGTAAGGCCCAGGGCGCCGGCTTCTACGAGTACGTCGATGGCAAGGCGGTCGGCTTCTGGCCGGAGCTGCGCAAGGTCTTCAACAGCTCGCGTGAAGAGGTCGTTCCGTTCGAGGACCTCAAGGACCGCATGCTGTTCGCCGAGGCGATCGAGACCCAGAAGTGCTTCGACGAGGGTGTTCTGACCACCACCGCCGACGCCAACATCGGTTCGATCTTCGGTATCGGATTCCAGGCCTGGACCGGTGGTGTGCACCAGTTCGTCGCCAACTACAACGGTGAGGGCAAGGCTGCCTTCGTCAAGCGTGCCGACGAGCTCGCAGCCAAGTACGGCGAGCGTTTCAACGTTCCGGACTCGCTGCGCTGATTCCCGCTCAATGAGCCCCGCCGGACCCGGTCCGGCGGGGCTCATTCGTGTCCCGGCCCAGATGACTGGCGATTCTCTCCGTTACGCGGCGTTTCGGCTCGGTATCTGTTGAATCGCCAGTGTTTCGGGCCCGTCCACCAGAGCGACCAGGCACGCGCGCACGTACTCGGGCTCGAACATCACGTGCTCCCAACTGAACCGAATCACACGCCATCCCCGGGCGACAAGGTTGGTGTACCTCTCGATGTCTTTGGCGAGAGACGTTCTGCTGCCGTGGAATTCGAACGAGTCGGCCTCGATGACGATCCGTCGTGCTTCATCCACCAGATCGGGTCTGCAGGTGAACCCGTACTCGGTGATCGTGACCTGAGGCCTGACGTCCAGGCCGGGCACATCGAGAGCGATCGACCGAAGCACCGACTCGAATGGGTTATCGGCAAGATGAGTCGCTTCGATGGCGACGCGTAGGGCTTGGGCCCGGCCGCGTGTCTTCACCCGCCGGGCCGCCCGCAGCAGATCGTCTGATTCGACGGTCCCGCTGCGCAAGGCGGAATCAGCCACCGCGAGCGCTTGGTCGAAGGGCAAGTCCTTCGCGCAATCGATGACCGTCCGCACCTTCTTCGTCGCTTGGCCGTCGTGGTCGTCGACATCGATATCGCGAAACCAGAGCTTGATGTTCGGGTGGCTTCGAGGCGAGATCTTGCGATGCCTCGGCACTGTCACCTGATCTTTGTCGGGAGCAAGTTTTATCGGCCAGCCGTGATAGGTCGCGGCACTCTCGTGCGATGCGACACCATTCACCTTTCGTGCCGCGACCAGCCCGGATTGGGTCGTCGTCAAGGCGAAACCTCGACGTCCCGCTTTGGTGATCAGTCCCGTGCTGAGGGCCGTCCGCAAACGTCGGCGCGTGGTGAACCTCAGGAGAGTCTTGCGATCGGCGACGCCACCGAGCCGCTTGAGTGCCTCGACTGGATGCATGGTGCGACTTTGCCCCAAAACCGAGATCCGTGGGATGCGCTATCCACAGGGGAGGCCCGAAGCACTGGCGATTCGAACGATTCACCACTGATAAGGGACCGATCTGGGTGAATCGCCAGTGATTTGGGCCTGGCCCAGTTTCACAACCTTCGCCGGAATGTCCGGTCCCGTTCACGGCGACATAAATCTTTGCTTGCTCCTCATTCGACACGCTTAGTAGAGCGAACCGAGGAGGCGTCGTGAGTCGGTACACCGGAACCACCGCAACCGTCCCCAATGTCATCGATGTGCTGCGCAGGCGTCGTGACGCCGGCACTCGTCCATCCCACCGGCATGACCCCTATCGAGTGGCGATCACCATCGAGGGCGGTGGCAGTCGTGTTGCGTATCCGATGGGAATCCTGGCCGCGTTCGACGAACTGAATCTGTCGCTGGCGTTCGATGCCGTCTACGGAGTCTCGGCCGGGGCGGTCGCGGGCGCCCTGTTCGTCAGCGGGTCGGCGTCGGAGAGCCTGCCGCAATGGCCGGGGCTGATGAGCGGAGTGTGCGATTTCCGCCGGCTCGCGCGCGGTCGCACGCCGATCAACACCGAGCTGATTCTCGCCAGTTTCGAACGTGCTCGTCCCGGGATCATCGAGCAGATGGCCAGTTCCGAGGTTCCCCTGCATCCGCTCGCCACGTGCACTCGAACGGGTCAAGGCGTCGATCTGCACCCGTACATCAAGGATGCCGAAACTTTCGGTCGCGCGGTGCGGGCGTCCGCCACGATTCCAGTGCTCGCCGGCCGCTCGATCGAACTGGGCGGCCGCCACTGGGTCGACGGGGGAGTCGCCGAGAACGTCGGATTCCGTACGGCCGTTGCGGACGGGGCGACGCATGTGGTGGTCCTGCGGTGCCGCCACGTCGGTGAGACGACCAAGTAGCCACACTGGCTCGAACATGCGAGCGTTCGTCGCTACTTCAAACGGCACTCGCCACCGGCCATCGCGACGTGGCATGCCCGATATCAGCGGGGGCTGGAGGACGATGCCACGCTCGAGCGACTCACGACCGACCCTTCGACATCTGGTCCTCGAGTACTCGAATTACGAGCGCCCGCAGACGAATACCGCATCACGCGCCTCGAACGCGACCCCGAACTCCCGCGCCGGGCGATGTACGTCGGGCGTGCGACCGGTTACCAGGCTCTCGCCGGACTCGTCGACCACATCGAAGAACCTCACCGGTGACGAGAGTCCATGCGTTCACCGACGACGCGCTGGGTGACGATGACGCGATCGCGTTGGCGGCGCGGATCGCCTCGGGAGAGGCCCACGCGGCCGAGGTGAGAGAAGCCGCGATCGCCAGGGTCGAGAAGATCGATCCGACGCTCAATGTCGTGCGGACCGACTGCTTCGATCGCCCGCGTCGGCACACCGCGGGCCCGTTCGCAGGCGTGCCGTCCTTCATCAAGGACAACATCGACGCCGCGGGGCTGCCGACGTACATGGGGTCGTCGGCGGTCGACCCACTTCCCGCGAAGGTCGACGCTGGTCCGAGTCGTCAGTTCCTCGCGCAGGGTTTCGATCTGCTCGGCAAGTCGGCGATGCCGGAATTCGGGCTGACGGCGAGTACCGAGTCGGCCTATCGGGAACCGACGCGTAACCCGTGGAACCCGGCCTACTCGGCGGGGGGATCGTCGGGCGGCGCTGGTGCATTGGTCGCGTCGGGAGCGATCCCTCTCGCGCATGGCAACGATGGCGGCGGATCGCTTCGCATCCCGGCGGCGGCCAACGGCCTCGTCGGCCTGAAGTTGACGCCGAAGCGACTGCTCGACCGTCCGGGCGTGCGAACGCTGCCGATCGTCCTTGTCTCCGAGGGCGTGCTCACGCGAACGGTTCGCGACACCGCGCACTATCTCGTGGCTGCCGAGAGTTACCACCCCGAACTCGATCCGGTCGGCCTCGTCACGGGGCCGTCATCGCGTCGGCTGCGCATCGGCTTCCTCGTGCAGGACATCCTCGACCGCCGGGTCCATCCCGAGGTCGAAGCGACGTTGCGTTCGGCCGTTGCCGTGTTCGAGGGCCTCGGGCATCACGTCGTCGGTGAGATGCGTTTCGACGTGAGCCCGGAGTTCGTCGACGACTTCAAGACCTATTGGGCGTGGAATGCGATCTTCCAGTCGTCGGCACTCGCCGCTCTGCACGGCCGCCGGTTCGATCCCCGTGGGTTGGACCCGTTCACCAAGGGCCTGGCCCGCTTTGCCGGCCGCCGACCGCATCGACTCGTGACCGGACTCCGTCGGCTCAGTCGAACCAGACGCGCCTACCCACAGCACTTTCGGGACATCGACGTCTTCATCACTCCCGTGGTTGCGCAGCCGGTGCCGTTGATCGGCGAACAGGCACCGACTCAGGACTTCGAGGTGCTCTTCGACAAACTCGTCGAATACGCCGCGTTTACGCCGTTCGCGAACCTCGGTGGCGGTCCCGCGATCGCTTTGCCGCATGGCATGACGGGCTCCGGGCTGCCGGGTTCGATCCAAATCTGTGGGCGCGCGGGCGCCGAGCGAACATTGCTCGAACTGGCCTATGAGCTGGAAGCTGCGAGTCCGTTCCCCCGAATTAAGCAATGAGCGGCGGTTTCTGGGTACCCGATGAGACATGAAGTGGTTAGGAAGTGCCGCCGCAGCGGGGTTTGCGCTGACTCTGGCGGCCTGCAGTTCGAGTGGTCCGGACGTGGAGCAGGAACACGGTAAGTCCCTCCAGTCGGAGGTGTCGGCGACGTCGAGTTCGGCCGCGGCGTCATCGTCGGCGAATGCGCCACGGGGTGCCTCTACCGCTGGCAGCCCCGTGATCGTCTTCGACTATCGCAGTGAAGATGCCGACCGGACCTACTACAAGTTCTCGACGCCGGGAAACGCGGAATCCTGCGTCATCTCGGTCCGCAAGGGAGATACGGAGAGCCCACCGGAATCGAACGCAACCTGTGTCCGCAAGGACGCCGTGGCTCATCAAGGTTCGTGCGACGCGTCGCATGCGACGGGCGCGGTCGTCACGTCCACGCGTGCCAACTACAGCTGTGATGCCGCACTAGGTGACTTCAAGACACTGGAATACGGCGACTCGATCGACGTCCACGGATTCAAGTGCATCTCCGAAAACGCCAAGATCACGTGCCATTTCTCCGAGCCAGGATTCACCCTGACCCGAGACAACGTCACGTTGTACTGAATTCTTGATCGCACTCAGATGTACTTCTAGGGTGCCCGTCTTCGCCGCCCGCCGAGCGGTGATGATCTCGTTCTTCCTCAACGGTTTCGGCTTCGCGACGTGGGTCTCGCGGATTCCGGCGGTCCGCGCGGAACTCGAACTCTCCAATGGTCGACTGGGCCAGCTGCTCCTGGTGATCGCGATCGGTTCGGTGCTGACGCTGCCGACGGCGGGCGCGCTGATCAATCGCGTCGGCGCTGCTCACGTCGTGCGCATCGGAGTGTCCGCCGCGGTGCTCGGGCTGGGGACGACCGCGATCGGAACCGGGATCTTGCACAGCGTCCCGATCGTCGGCGTCGGGCTTTTCTTCTATGGCGTCGGCATCGGGTTATGGGACGTGGCGATGAACGTCGAAGGCGCCGCCGTAGAACGCGAAATCGGACGCACGATCATGCCTATTTTCCACGCGCTCTTCAGCTTGGGTGCGGTGGCTGGCGCGGTCATCGGTGCCGTCGCGACGGGTCTCGAGCTGTCGTTGGTCGCGCATATCGTGCCGATGGCGGTGCTCGCGTTCGTGATTGCCCAGATGACCGTCGGCGCCTTCCTGCCGCGCGATGCCGTCCACGCGGAGGGTCTGTCCGGGCCCGGTCGAGCGGTGCGTGCGTGGCTGGAACCGCGCACGATCCTGATCGGGTTGATGGTGTTCGCACTGGCCGTGACCGAGGGAACGGCCAACGACTGGTTGGCGGTCGCACTGGTGGATGGCTACGCCGTGCCGCACTGGTTGGGTGTCGCCGGGTTCGTGGTCTTCGTGTCGTCGATGACTGCAGCCCGCGTGCTCGGGTCGGCGCTGGTCGATCGGTGGGGTCGCGCGGCGATGTTGTGGTCGACGATGGCGGCGGCGATCGTCGGCGTGCTTCTCATCGTGGTCGGCGGACATCCGGTGATCGTCTTCGTGGGAATTGTGTTGTGGGGAGCGGGCGCCTCTCTGGGCTTCCCGGTCGGCATCAGTGCCGCGGCCGATGATCCGGAGCATGCCGCGGTCCGGGTCAGTGTCGTCTCGACGATCGCCTACCTGGCCTTCCTGGCCGGCCCGCCCCTACTGGGCTTGGTGGCCGACCGTATCGGCACCCTGCACGCATTGTTGGTGGTCGCGCTGCTGCTCGTGCCGAGCGCGTTGCTTGTCCCGGCGGCTGCGCACCGAACCAACAGTCGAGTCGCCTGAATCCTTCGGTCGTCCGCCGTGTTTTTCGGTACCCGACGGGTTTCCAGCACTTTCGGTGGTCAATCCCGAATCGCTTGTTGCCGTCGATCGTCCCCGAATACGGTCGCCTTGGTCGCTCCACGGCAGCCGGCTCCATGACGTCACGTCTGCGGGCGCGACCACGGCGCACATCTTGCACTCGCGGCAGCTGACCCTGACCGGCCCGCGTCCACCGCAGATCGAGGCGGTCACCCGGGACGTCACGCACGTCACGATCACGATCCGCGGTAATGATCTCGGCTTCCTTGCCTCGGTGATCAAGGTCGGTGCGCTGGGTCGGCTGGGGCGCGTCCGCCGAACTTCGGACGCAGACGGCGCTGCGCTGGTCAGTTCGTTGATTTCCATCGTCGACGGGGTCCGTCGGCGAGCACCCGGCGCACGTGTACTGCTCGTCGACTACCTGACGCTCATCGGCGATACGCCGGCCGCTGATCTGCCGTTTCCGTATCGCGAGACCGAGGCGATGCGCGAGACCGAACGTCGGCTACAGGAATCCACTCGTCGCGCGGCTGACAAATCGGGTGCCGACCTGGTCGCTGTCTCGCAGACGAGTCGCAACCACGGGATTGCCGCTTCCGAGTCGTGGGTCGCCGGATGGGAGATCTGGGTGCCCTGGTCGGGGCGACCGCTTCCGTTCCATCCCAACGCCCTCGGAATGCGGCATATCGCCGATGAGGTGCTCACCCATTGCCGCGCTTGATCACAGCGCCGAGAATCGGCTCGTGAGCGTCGAATCGGTTCCCACTTTCTGCCCGCTGTGCGTGTCCCGGTGTGGGTCACGCGCGGACGTGGCCGACGGCAGATTGGTCGCCCTGCATCCGGATCCGTTGCACCCGACGGGTAAGGCGATCTGTTTGAAGGGCAAGGCCGCGCCGGAGATCGTGTACCACCCGACACGTCTTCTCCACCCGATGAAGCGGACGAATCCGAAGGACGCCGCAGATCCGGGTTGGCAGCGAATCACCTGGGACGAGGCGCTCGATACCGTCGTCGAGCGACTCAACGCCGTCGAGAAACCCGAGTCGGTTGCGTTCACGTCGAGCTCACCGTCGACGACGGCGATCAGCGACTCGGCGGACTGGATTCTCCGGCTGATCCGCACCTTTGGAACGCCCAACTACGCCAATTACATGGAGCTGTGCGGGTGGGGCCGCCACCTCGCGCCGATGTACACGTTCGGCGCACCGGTCCCGGGCACCTACCTCCCGGATATCGACAACGCCGGCTGCATCTTGTTCTGGGGCTACAACCCGTCCGTCGCGCGGCTGTCGCACGCCACGAGCACTGTCGATGCGGTCAAACGCGGCGCGAAGCTGATTGTGGTTGATCCCCGGAAGGCCGGTCTGGCCGCGCGGGCTGATCACTGGCTTCGGGTTCGCCCCGGTACGGATGCGGCACTCGCTCTGTCCCTCGCCCACGTCATGATCGAGAACGATTGGTTCGACGACGATTTCGTGCGGGACTGGACCAACGCCGGAGACGTCGTGGACGGCAAGACAGTGTGGGAACTATTCCACGAGCGCTGCGCGGAATTCGCGCCGGAGCGGGCTGCGGAGATCACCGGCATTCCCGCGGACGACATCGTCGCCACCGCGCGCACAATCTGGGAGTCTCGACCGCTCGCGTTCTACACGTGGAGCGGACTCGAGCAGCACAGCGGAACGACGCAGACGATGCGGGCGATCAACGTCCTCTATGCGTTGATCGGCAGTCTCGACGTCCGCGGCGGCAATGTTCTGTTCGAGGCGGTCCCGTCCAACCCGATCGACGGCCGGGAGTTCCTGTCCAGCAACCGGCCGCCCGCTCTCGGCGTCGACACGCGTCCGCTCGGGCCCGCGCGGTTCGAGTTCGTCACCGGCGAAGACCTCTACACCGCCGCCCTCGACGGCCGGATCACCACGATGGTCGGGTTCGGCGGAAACCCGGTGATGGCCCACGCCGACAGTCGCCGCGGTCGTGATGCATTGCGCAACCTGGACTTCTTCGTCCAAGCGGACCTCTTCATGAATCCCACCGCTGAGCTCGCCGACATCGTTCTACCGGTCACCACTCCGTTCGAGTCCGAGGCATTGAAAATCGGCTTCGAGATCAGCCAGGAGGCGCAATCGCTCGTTCAACTCCGGCGGCAACTCGTCTCTCCCCAAGGCGAAGCACGGTCTGATCTGCAGATCGTTTTCGATCTTGCGACCCGGCTCGGCCTGGGTGAACACTTCTGGAACGGCGACATCGACGCGGCGCGGCGGCATCAGCTGGCACCTAGCGGGATCACGCTGGAAGACCTTCGCGAGCACCCCGAAGGCATTCGGGTGCCGCTGACGACTCGCTATCGCAAGTACGAAGAAGGCGGATTCAAGACGCCGTCGCACAAGGTCGAGCTGTACTCCGCCACCCTCGCCGCGCATGGCTACGACCCGTTGCCGGCCTTTGACGAACCGCTCACCAGCCCGAACTCGCGCCCCGATCTCGCGAATCAGTTCCCGCTCATCCTGAGCTGTGCCAAGTCCCTGTTCTTCTGCGAGACCCAGCATCGGCAGATCGCCGCGCTGCGTAAGAGTGCCCAGGATCCGACCCTGGAGATGCATCCGTCCGCCGCCGCGGCGCGCGGGATTGCCGCCGGCGATTGGGTTCGCTTGGAGACTCCTCGCGGTGGCGTGCGGGCTCGCGCGAAACTCAACTCGGCGATCGATCCGCAGGTTGTGTTCGGGCAACATGGCTGGTGGGATGCGTGCGAGGAGCTGGGATTGCCGGGCTACTCGCCGTATGGTGCCGATAGCGCGAACCTCAATCTCGTGCTGTCTCAAACACCGAGCGACCCGATCAGCGGAAGCTCGCCGATGCGTGCCGGTGTGTGCGAGGTCTCGCCTGTCAGCTCGATTTGGCGACCCGGTCGAACGTCGACTGGAAGTACTTCTTGAAATAGCCCTTGCCGGTGAGCTTGATGAAGGGGTAGAGCGTCGCGCCGCGAAAGCCCCGGAAGCTCCGGTGGAAGTCGTACGTCACGTGGGAACCGCTTCCGTTCGGCACCGCGACGACCTGCATCGTCGTTCCGGGGTTCAGAAACTTCGATTCGCGGCAGGTCCACGTGACGCGGCCCGGCTGCGACCAGTCGTATGACTCACGCGCCCAGAACTTGACGGTGCCCTCGGTGACATCCGCTGACGTCGGGCCGAGCGAATGCACTTCATAGTCGCTGCGCGTCAGTCCCTTCCATACATTCGGCCGATTGTCGGTGAAGTCGGTGAGCGCTCCGACGACTTGTTCCGGAGTCGCAGCGGTGTCGAATTCCACGGTGAACTTTGCGTCCATGGCGTCCCTAAATGTAAGTGGCGAATCCCGCTTCAATCCTCGTGCCGAACGAGCTCGTCGTCCCAGCTTTTCGCCCTTGTCATACTGTTTCGCTACCGTTGTTGCGTGCATGTGATGGATCAAAGTTCGATTGTGTGGGACGACGGTGCGTTGGTGACCGTCGACCAACGGCTGCTGCCGCATGAAATGCGGGAGATGCGGCTGACCACGGTCGACCAGATCATCGATGCGATCAAGTCTTTGGCCATCCGAGGAGCCCCGGCAATCGGCGTTTCGGGCGCGTTCGGCGTTGTGATCGCGGCTTTTGCGCACGATGATTCTGAGAAAGTCGCGGCGGAGGCCAAGCGGATCGCCGACGCCCGCCCGACCGCGGTCAATCTCGCGTGGGGCGTGGAGCGCGCGCTGAGCAAGCTTCCGGGTGGTGCCCAGGCCGTGCTCGAGGAAGCGATCGCGATGCTCGAGGAGGACGGTCGCGTCAATCTCGCGGCCGCGACCAATGCCGCGGACCTTATTCAGCAGCTGTGCCCGGATCGTCCGCTGCGAATCCTCACCCACTGCAACACCGGTCGGCTGGCGACCACGGCGCTCGGTACGGCCATCGGTGCATTGCGAGTCCTCCACTCGCGCGGTGCCTTGGCCGAGGTCATCGTCGACGAGACCCGCCCGCTCCTGCAGGGCGCGCGGCTGACCGCGTTCGAAATGGCCGAAGCCGGCATCCCGCACCGGCTGACGATCGACTCCGCGGCCGCGTGGGCCATGGCGACCGAGCAGGTCGACGCCGTGATCGTGGGCGCGGACCGAGTGACCGCCGACGGTGCCGTCGCCAACAAGATCGGCACGTACATGCTCGCGATTTCGGCGCGCCACCACGGGATTCCGTTCATCGTCGTCGCGCCGGAGTCGACGCGCGATGTGGCCACCGCCCGTGGCGAACAGATTGTCGTCGAGCAGCGGGCAGCATCCGAAGTCACCGGGTTCGGGGGAGTGTTGACCGCTCCCGTAGGAACCGCAGCGTTCAACCCGGCTTTCGACGTGACGCCGTCCGACCTGGTGACCGCCGTCGTGACCGAGAACGGTGTGCTGGCGCGGGCCTCGAGCCCCGGCGACGACATCGCCGAAGCGGCCCGCGGGCTGTACCGCTCGGGCTGGATGCCCGGCACCGCCGGCAACATCTCGGTGCGGCAGGGCGAAACCGCGCTTGTCACGGCCAGCGGGTTGTCGAAGGGCGAGCTCACTGGCGACGACATGGTCGAGGTCAACGTCGTGGATTCTCGTCCCGTGAGTGCGGGCCGTCCGTCGGCAGAGACGACCATCCACACCGCGGTCTACCGCACTCGGGACGCGAAAGCGGTTGTGCACGTTCACCCTCCGCACGCCACTGCACTGTCGATCAAGGCGTCGGGCGATTTCGTGCGGTTCGCCGGATACGAGCTGATCAAAGGTTTGGGCGGAGCTCGGCCGGACGTCATCGACATCCCGGTGTTCCGCAATCACGCCGATGTCCCGCAGATCGGCGCCGACATCGAGAAGCATCTGACCGAGAACCCGGACGCGCCGCCGGTGCTGTTCATCGCCGGACATGGCATCACGGCGTGGGGCGCGACGCTCGCGCAAGCCCGCGACCGCGCAGAATGTCTTGAGGCGATGTGCGAACTGACGACACTCACCGGAACCCGCGAGATTGGACCGAACCGATGACCCTCCTCCAGATCATGTCCGCCACAGATGCATCCCTGGTGAAGCTGCGGACGACCGACGACACGGAGATCGCCTCCGAGCTCGCCAAGCGCGGGATCGACTTCTCTCGCTGGCCGGTGCTGCTGGGTCTGACGGCGACCACCCCCACCGAGGACATTCAGGCCAAGTACGCCGACGAGATCGCCGAGCTGAACGCCGACGGTCGCTACAAGTTCGTCGACATCGTGCGCATCCACCCAGACGACAACGACCCGGAGTACCCGGCGAAGGCGGCGGGTGCCCGCGCCAAGTTCCTCGACGAGCACCGTCACGCCGAGGACGAGGTGCGCTTCTTCGCTGCCGGTCAGGGCTGCTTCTACCTCCACCTCGGTGATGAAGTCCTCGCGACCGTCTGCACCGCCGGTGACCTCGTCTCCGTTCCGGCTGGCACCCTGCACTGGTTCGACATGGGCACCCGTCCGGAATTCGTGGCCGTTCGCTTCTTCGAAGAGGAAGACGGCTGGGTCGGCGACTTCACCGGCGACAAGATCTCGAGCGGTTTCCCGACCCTCGACGACCTCGTCACTGCATGATTCGGGCGCTCGTCCTCGACATCGAAGGCACGACCAGCCCGACGTCGTCGGTGCGGGAGGACCTCTACGGGTACACCCGCAGCCGGCTGCCGGGCTGGCTCGCGGAGAACGCCGAGGGCGCCGCCGCGCCCATCATCGAGGCAACTCGCGTGCAGGCGAAGCGGCCGGATGCGGACGTCGCCGAGGTCGCCGACATCCTGATCGACTGGCTCAACAACGACGTCAAGTCCGAGCCGCTCAAATCGGCGCAGGGGATCGTCTGCGCCGAGGGCTTCCGGTCGGGAGCAGTGTGCGGTGAGTTCTTCGCGGACGTCGCGCCATCCTTGCGTGCCTGGCGGCATCGGGGGATGGAGCTGTACATCTACTCGTCCGGCTCGGTCCGCAACCAGAAGGACTGGTTCGAATACGCGCGTGGCGGCGAACTGTTATCGCTGATCAGTGGGCACTTCGACCTGTCGACCGCGGGCCCGAAGCGCGATCGGTCGTCGTACAAGAAGATCGCTGGGGCAATTGGAATCCCGGGCGACCAGCTGCTGTTCTTGTCCGACCACCCCGACGAGCTCGATGCGGCGGTCGCCGCGGGGTGGACGGTGGTCGGCGTCGCGAGGCCTGGTGAACCCAACCCGCCGCGCGAGCCGCACCAGTGGATCAGCGACTTCCGGGACGTCGAGCTCCCGTAGGATTTTCCACGTGCCACAACTCGTTCTCACGGTCATCGGCGACGATCGCGCCGGCCTCGTCGCAGCGCTTGCGGATGTCGTCTCCGGGTTAGGCGGAAACTGGGAGCGCAGTGAGATGGCGCAGCTGGCGGGCAAGTTCGCCGGCATCGTGGTCGTCACCGTGCCCGCCGAGAACGTCGACGCCATGGTCGCAGCGACCGAAACCCTCGACGGGCTACTGAAGGTCACCGCGTATCCCGCCGCGCCGACTGAAGGCGGCGACTCGAAGGTGCTCACGATCGACATTCTCGGCAGCGACCGACCGGGCATCGTGCACGAGATCGCGTCGGTCCTCGGTTCGCGTGGGTCGAGCATCGAGTCGATGACGACGGCCACGCGCGAAGCCCCGATGGGCGGTGGAATGCTGTTCGAAGCTCGGGTCGTGGTCCGCGTACCCACGACCGACAACTTCGCCGACGTCCGGGCGGACCTCGAACGAGTCGCTGCGGAGCTCATGGTCGATCTGGCGATCGAAGACGGGAACTGACGGGACCCTGATCACCGAAATGATGGCCGGGAACCGGAGTTCTCGGCCATCAGTCGTATTTCGGGGGATGGGGTCTTGCCGTCCCTGTGCAGGTAAGGCACTTTAAAGTATTGCCCGCGTTTATGAGGAATATGGATCCGAATTCTGTGGATCAGAGAAGAATTCGCGGAGCCTTTTGCCTTTTTGGTTAAGGATTCAAAGACCAGCGTTACTTCAACACCGATCCCGACCGCTTCTGCGTCGTGACCGCAAAGCAGGACAGCGTCCGGTCTCCCTGATCCCACGAGCCCTCGGTCGGGTGCAGCGTGAAGATGCCGAGGTCCTTCTCGCTCGCGGTGTTGGGGTGCAGTTCGCGGAGGCGGTCGACGCATTTCTTGGCGAGCTCGGAGAACTCGCTGCTGCTCGGATAGCTTCCGGCCGTGATGTCGATGTTGGCGAACAACTCGGATCGGTGGGGTTCTGAGCAGTCGACCGTCGTGATCCGGAAGACTTCGGTGCCTTCCTCGGCGGGCAGCCCTTCGAGGCAGTCGCCGACCTCGAGATCAGTGGCCTGCTTGGTTTCGAGTTCGCTGACGGTCAACGCGATGAGGCCGAGCGTGGCCACGAGCGACAGACTGCCGAGCACGATGCCGGCGATGGCCATTCCGCGGCCACGTTTCTGTCCGTTCTTCGTGTCGTGGAGCCCGATGATTCCCAAGATCAAACCGAGTGGGCCGCAGAGGATTCCGGTGATGAGTGCCGCGATCGCGAGACCGCTGTACGGAGGCATCATCGATGGCGGGCCATAGGGATACGGACCCTGTTGCCACGGGCCCTGCGGATTGCCGAGCGGGTTGTTCGGCGGCCACGGCGGTTGGTCACGCGGCGTGTAGGACATGGCCGAACCTCCATCAAAGCCTTTAGTGATCATGGTCGCGCGCTGCTGTCGGCCGCTGCCGCCGTTCGTCGAAAAGTTCACTGGGAAACTTGGGAACCTTCTGCTCTTCTGGCGCTTCTAAAAGACATCACCACCGGTGAAGGAATGCCCGCCGAGAAGCAGGAGTAGCAATGAAGACCTTCGGAATCGCCGCAGCAACGGTTTCCGCCGCCGCGACGATCGCAGTTGCGCTGTCCGGAACGGCCAACGCCGCTGCCCTGACGAAGGAAGTCAAGGCGGAGTTCAATGCCACGGCGAAGGTGGTCGACAAGTTCTGGGCCACGCACTACCGCGAGTACTTCGGTGGCACCTACACGTCCCCGAACTTCCGCGGTCTCGTGTACCAAACGGTCAATACGGGCTGCGGCGAGATGAAGACCAACAACGCGTTCTACTGCCCGGCGGACGACTCGGTCACCTTCGGTGCACCGTTCATCGGTGAGGCCAGCAAGCTCGGCGATCTCTGGATCTACGACGTCGTAGCGCACGAGTGGGGTCACGCAATTCAGACGCGGGCCGGACTGCCGATGAACGAACTCGCCGCGGAGTGCCTCGCCGGTGCCACGCTCGGCGAGATGGCTGCCGAGGGAACCGTCGTGGTCGAAGACGGCGACGAGGACGAGCTGGTTCGTCTGGACCAGTTCGCTGGGGACGCGCACTCCGCACAATCGAACTCTGACCACGGCACGGCGCAGGAACAGCACGACTCCTTCATGAAGGGCTGGAACGGCGGAGTCAATGCCTGCATCTAGCAACTTCGTGTCGGTTCCCGCGAATCAGGGTGGCAGTTGTGTCTCTAGGGCTTCCACCACGGCCGCATCGGAAGACGCGCACGTCCCTTCACGGCAAGCACTTGATGCAGCTGAAGATCGTTCTGTTCGAACCCGAGCCGGGATCCGGCGAGATAGATCGCCCAGATTCGGCACGTCGAAATCCCTGCCTCGGCAACGCATTCGTTCCAGTGCGCCGCGAGATTGTGGTTCCAGTGGGACAGAGTGAGCGCGTAATGCTCGCGGAGGTTCTCCTCGTGCCGAACCTCGAAACCGTTGTCGTGGATCGCGGAGACGACTCGTCCCGGGCTGGCGAGTTCGGCGTCGGGGAAGATGAAGCGGTCCATGAAACCGCCCGGATGCGATCCCCAATGATTGTCCGGCCGGGTGATGCAGTGGTTGAGCAGCAGTCCGCCGTCCCGTAGGCGCGACGCCAGAAATCGGAAGTAGTCGGGGTAGTTCGCCAATCCGATGTGTTCAGTCAGCCCGATCGACGACACCGCGTCGAAATCGTCCTCGTCGACGTCGCGGTAGTCGAGGTAGCGAACCTCGGCGAGGTGCCCGAGCCCCGCCTCTTCGATCGCTCGCTGTCCCCACTCCGCTTGCGGCTTCGACAGGGTGACACCAAGAGTGCGAACGCCATGTTCGGCGGCGTAGCGAACCATGCCACCCCACCCGCAGCCGACGTCGAGGAGTCGATCGCCCGGCTGGAGTGCCAGCTTGTCGAACACGAGTCGGTACTTGTTCTCCTGCGCGTCGGTCAGCGACTGCTGCTTCGTGTCGAACACGGCGCACGTGTACGTCATCGACGGCCCGAGGACGTTCGCGTAGAACTCGTTCGAGACGTCGTAGTGATGTCGAATCGCCTCGGCATCACGCGCTTTCGAATGCCGTAGGCCGCGCTTCAACCGACGCCATCGCGGCGGCATCTCGATCTCGAGACGAGGACTGCGGTGGAGGAGGTCGCGACCGGCCACCATGCCGAGACCGAGAACCGCGCTCGGTGGCGGTCGGCGATCACCCATGTCCTCGAGTTCGGCGAGGACTTCGTAGGGATCGCCCTCGGGGACCCCGAACACCGTCATGTCCCCGGCGGCGAAGGCTCGGGCGAGCCCCAATTCGCCGGGGGAGTGCAGGAGATCTGCGGCCGCTCGTGGTCGATTGACGCAGATTCCGATGGGCACGTCGGCACCTGCAGCGCTGCCGTCAAAGGCCTTGATCTTCAGTTTCGAGATGCCCAGTGCCTCCGCGAACGGAATGGCTGCCGGTCGAGTCATCGTCGGTTCACCGCCTTGTCGTAGAGGTTCAGCAATCGTCGGTCCGGGTCGTAGCGTTCCTTGAGCCCGCGGTAGAAGTCCCCGCCGTACAGGCGGTCAAATGTGTTGCGGTCGTAAAACGAATCCGAGTACAGCGACTTGTGGCCACCGAGTTCGGTGACCTTGGCTTCGATCGCGATGTTCGCCTGTGCGCCGGCTGGTACCGACGACCAGAACCCGACGTTGACGTACATGTGACCCGGTTCGAGCGGGTAGAGCGGCCACGAGTTCTGCGCTGTGATCGGGCAGATCCAGATGGGCGTGATCGGAATCGTCCGCAGAAACCAGAACAGAAATTCGGCGAGATTCTCGACCGGAATTTCGACGTCCTGGACGACGCGTTCCTCCGTTGACGGCAACCGGCGCGAGATCGCCATGAGCTTCCAGTACACGTCGCTACGCCGCATTCGGCGAGGCCAGATTCGGCGCACGATCGGGTTCTGGGCCCCGAAGGCGCGCGAGCACCAGAACCAGTCGGTGTCCCAACGCCACAGGTAATCGTGGATCGTCAGTAAGTCCGTCGTCTTGTTCTGGATCGATCGGTAGTAGATCTGCTGGCCGGTGTAGTCGCTGGTCGGCCCAGGCGTGTCCGAGCCACGGCCGAGCGAGAGGTAACTCTCCTGCGGGCCGAAGACGACGCCGTCCAGGTAGTCGACATCGGGCGGGTGGGCGAGCGACTCTTGCAGGGTCGTGAGTTCGTCGAACCGCTGGTGTTCGAGCTCGACGTACTTGCGCACGGGCTCGAGCGCGATCCGAAGTCGAGTGGCGTAGCCGAGTGTTCCGTAGCTGTTCGGGAATCCGTTGAACAGGTCGTCACCGGGCTTGACGGTCTCGATTTCGCCTGCGCCGGTGAGGATTTCCATTTCGATGACGGATTCGTGCGGAGCGCCGTTCCGGAACGAGGTGGATTCGATCCCAAGGCCGGTGACCGCGCCGCCGAGCGTGATGGTCTTCAGTTGGGGCACGACTTTCGGTGCGAGTCCGACCTGCAGCGTTTCGCGCACGAGGTTCTCGTACGTGCACATGCCCTCGACATCGGCGGTCTGGGAGTGGGCGTCGACAGCAAGTACTGAGTCAAAGGTGCGAACGTCGAGGCGCGTGTGGGAATGCGTGCGCGCCCGAAAAAGATTGGACGTTTGCTTGGCGAGCCGTATCGGCTCGCCAGGGGGAATCGCGCGGTAGCTCGCGCGCAGCCGTTCCAGCTTGGCCAAGTGATCTTCGGCCATACTTCAAGCTAGCGCGATGCCGGCTCGAAATCATCAGCTACCGATGACGAGTCTCGTTGGTGCGTTTCCCGACGCAAGGCGGTACCCAGGGCAACTGCCACGGAACGGAAGTGAGCAACCACAACGCGATCACGAGCGCCGTCAGAGCCGTCATGTGTTATCGGTTCCCGGCATTCGAGCGGTCGAAACCTCATGCCGCAAGAATCGCGGAATGCCGGCTAGTCACGGTGACCTGCGGCTTCTCGTAGAATGATCGTTTGTGGAGACTCAATCGGACATGCGCGGAAGGTGGGTCGGGCACAACTTCGAACGCCAGACTCGCATTGTTCGAGCAGCGATCGAACTCCTCGAGTCCTCGCCCTCGATGGATGTGCCGATTCAGGACATCGCCAATCGCGCCGGGCTGTCGAAGTCGGTGGTCTACCGCCAATTCGACGGCCGGGACGATCTCGACCGCCGAATTCGCGCACAGATCGCCGATGACCTGCTCGACACCCTGATCGCCGCCCTCGATTTCTCCCAGGGTTCCGTTTCCGCGATCGCGCGCCGGACCATCCAGGCGATCGGAGACTGGGCCGAGGGACATCAGCGGCTCTACGGTTTCCTACGCAGTGGACCGTCCTCGGACTCCAAGGTGTCCGCGATCGGAACCCTCAAGGACGAGGTCGCGGACAAGATCAGCGGCGTCGTCAATTCCATCGCGATGATGATCGGCGAGGACCCCGCGCCCTTCAGATCACTGCCGTACGCCCTGGTCACGATGGTCGAAGGTACGCTGACCCGGTGGGTCCAGGACCCGGCGCCCAAGCGCTCAAGGGATGAGATAATCGAAGACCTCGCCCTTTACGTCGGATATCTCATCGACGGCGGGGCACGAACGATGGGCGTCGATCTCGATCAGAGCGAAGAACTGATGTCGGTCATCGCGCGTCTCGCCGCACGCGACCGATCCGAGCCGTAAGGTCCCGCGTTCGCGTCCCCGGTGTCCGCAGCCGGCCGTTGTTGAGGTCGTCGACGAGCGCGCGCACCGTCTCTTGTGCACACGACTTGTTGGTGCCGATGAATCCACTCGGTCCGCGCTTGATCCAGCCGGTGACGTAGGTTCCGGCGGCGACTCTGCCCGATTGATTCGGCACGACACCGCGCACATCGTCGAAGGGCAGGTCCGGCACCGGGCGGCCCTGGTAGCCGATCGAGGTCAGAACGAGTCCCGCTGGGATCTGCTCGAGCTCGCCGCTACGAGTGTTCGAGAACTCGACGCCGGTCACTGCTTCCTCGCCAAGAATCCGCACGGGCGTCTTCCAGAAGCGGAATTCGACCTTGGACATTCCGGTGCCGATGCGGGGCAGGTTCTTCAACAGGTCGACTTTGGTACCCGACCCATCGAGCTCATCGACACGTACCGAGACATCGATGCCGCCGGTCGAGCACAGCCCCACGAGTTCGGGGACCGTGAACGCCGCGTTCTCCGCGCCGCGCCGACCCACCACTACGACTTCCTCGATCTTGCTGTCGTGCAATGCATCGAGCGCCTGCGTCGCGATCGGGGAGTAGGCGAGGCGGGCCGGGTCGATCGTGAGGATTCGGGCGACATCGAGCGCGACGTTCCCGTTTCCGATGACGATCGCGCGCTTGTGCGACAGGTCGAACTCGCGGTCCTTGAAGTCGTGGTGGCCGTTGTACCAAGCGACGAACTCGGTCGCCGATGTCGTCCCCGGCATCCCCATTCCGGGCACGTCGAGCGGGCGGTCGGTCGATGCACCCACGGCGTAGATGACCGCGTGATGATGTGCGAGAAGTTCGGCATGAGTGATGTGCTTGCCGATCTCGATGCCCGTGTACAGCTGGAATCCCGGCCGCGCGGCGATGTCGTCGAACTGATGTGACACCTGCCGCGTCCGCTTGTGGTCCGGAGCAACGCCGAACCGGGCCAGGCCGTACGGCTTGGGCAGGCGTTCGAACATGTTGACTGTCGTACCCGGGATCGTCAGGATCTCGTCGGCGGCATACATCGCAGCCGGACCCGAGCCGACGATCGCGACCCGGAGCCGCTCTGGGGTGTTGATCTCGAGCCGGGGGACCGGCTTCGCGAGGATCGGATATTTGCGCGGCTCGCGGTAGAAGTCCTCGCTGAGGGCCAGGAAGACCTTCTCCGACGCGTCGATCTTGGTGTGCGGCTTGATGGCATCCACCGGGCACGCCGTCGTGCAGGCACCGCAATCGACGCACGTCTTGGGGTCGACGTAGAGCATCTCCGCGGTGAGGAAATCAGGCTCGTCGGGCGTGGGGTGGATGCAGTTCACGGGGCAGGCGTACACGCACGAGGCGTCACTACAGCACGACTGCGTGATGACGTGCGGCATCTACGCTGGCTTGACCGATCGGAGGTTGGCGCGGCGATCCGGCTCGCTACGGTAGCGCGAGGTTCCGCCGTAGATGCCCATCAGCTTCCAGACGCGACGGCTGATCGGGTTCATCAGGCCGGTCTCCTCGGCCAGCTTGCGAACGTCGACGAAGAAGCCGCTCAAGATCTTCTGCTGCTCCTTGCCACCCCAGAACGCTTCCTTCATCACGGAGTCAGGAACGTTCATTTCCTTGACCAACGCGGCCGGCGGTACGACGAGCTGGTCGCACAGGAATCGCATGATGACCGGCATCGCGATCGAAGCGCCGAGCTTGCTCACCGGGTCGAGTTGGGGGACGCGACGCTTGAGGAACTCGTGGGCGAAGGAGATGTGACGTGCTTCCTCGGCGACGTGGATCTGCATCGCGCGAACGACAGCCGGCGGCATGTTCTCTTCGGCGTCGTCGCGGATCGCGGCCTTCTGGTAGTGGTCGATCGGTTCTTCGCCACCCAGGATGAACATGAACATCAGGGTCTCGAGGTATGGACCCACCGCAGCGGCCGGTGTCTGGACCAGACGCCAGAACGGCCGCATGCCCGGAACGTCCTCACCGATCCGGTTGACCAACTCCTGGAACATCTGGATGTGGTTGGTCTCTTCGGTGATCTCGTGCATGCAGTAGCGGAACTCGATCGAGTCATTGGGCATCCGGCTGGTGAAACCAAGCAGGCCGCGGATCAACAGGTTCTCGAAAGCTGCGCCGACTTTGATGGCATTGGCCTGACGGATCCGGCCGATGCGGATGCGCTCGTCCACCGGGAGGCTCTTGTACCAGCTGGTGATGCCGAGCGGGTCGAGCTTGCCGTTCAGCTGCCAGCGCGGATCGTTCTTGTCGATCGCCATGTGCGGGGCATCCCAGTCGATGTCCAGGAAGGGGTCGAACTTACGCCGGACCGAACCCTCGGACAGCGTCTTCAACAGGTCTTCGTAGGCATTTTCTGGGAGCAGGCGTGGCGAAACAGACAGCGTCATCGATGTCTCCTCAGTGACAGACGCGAAAGCGTCTTTTGTCCTTCTAATTGACAAAGTAATGGGACGTGTCATCCCAGTCAAGCGATGAGGCTGATTCGTGACGCGTGAAAGCCCGGTCGACCAGGCCCGGTACCCTCATGACATGGGCAAAGTGAGTGCTAGCAGTTCAATTGACATCCCTGTGGCTCCGGAGAAGGCGCTCGCCGCTCTCGCGGATTACGAGACCGTGCGTCCGCGCATCCTGACGAGCCACTTCAAGGAGTACAAGCTCGTGTCGGGCGGTCAGGGCAACGGCACCGTCGCCGAGTGGATTCTTCAGGCGACCGAGAGCCGCTCGCGAAACATCCACGCCACGGTGAGCGTTACGGGCAACACCGTCACTGAGAGCGACGCCAATTCCTCGCTCGTCACGACCTACTCGGTGGAGCCGGCGGGCGCGGGCTCGAAGGTCACCACCAAAACCGAATGGAACGGTGCGGGCGGCATCGGCGGCTTCTTCGAGAAGACGTTTGCCCCGCTCGGACTCAAGAAGATCCAGGCGGAGTTGCTCAGCAACTTGGCCTCGGAACTGGCGTAGGTTACCTCCATGCAGCCAGGAGGAATGCCAGGAATGCCGGACATGGGTCAGCTCTTGGCTCAGGCCCAGCAGATGCAGCAGCAGTTGATGGCCATGCAGGCCGAGCTTGCCGAGGCGGAGGTCGAAGGCGAGGCCGGCGGCGGTCTGGTCAAGGCGACGGTGAAGGGCAGCGGCGAACTCGTCGCCCTCACCATCGACCCGAAGGTCCTCGATCCCGAGGATGTCGAGACGCTGCAGGACCTCGTCATCGGTGCGATCGCCGATGCCGGAAACAAGGCCCAGGAACTGACGGCCCAGAAGCTCGGACCCCTCGCCGGCGGTCTGGGTGGCAGCGGTATTCCCGGGCTCCCCTTCTAATCCGTTTGTAGGAACTCACGTTGTACGAAGGTCCCGTTCAGGATCTGATCGATGAACTCGGCAAGCTGCCGGGCGTCGGACCGAAGAGCGCTCAGCGCATCGCGTTTCACCTGCTGTCCGTCCCGTCGGGGGATATCGGACGGCTGCAGGGTGCGCTGCAGCGAATCCGCGACGGGATTCAGTACTGCATCATCTGTGGCACGGTCGCGGCGGAGGAGAAGTGCCGAATCTGCTCGGATCCCCGCCGCGACCTCACGGCCATCTGTGTCGTCGAGGAACCGAAGGACGTCCAGGCTGTCGAGCGAACGCGGGAGTTCCGCGGGCGCTACCACGTACTCGGCGGAGCGCTCGATCCGCTGCGCGGCGTGGGCCCCGATCAGCTCCGCATTCGTGAATTGCTCAAGCGGGTCGGCTCGGTCGAGGATGGCGTCGAAGTCTCCGAGGTCATCATCGCGACGAACCCGAACACCGAGGGTGAAGCGACGGCGACCTATCTTCTTCGTACGCTGCGGCCGTTTCCTGGTCTGACGGTGTCGCGGATCGCGTCGGGCATCCCGATGGGTGGCGATCTCGAGTTCGCGGACGAGATGACCCTGGGTCGCGCGCTGTCGGGACGGCGCACCCTGTAAGCCCGCCGCGCAACTAACTGGCGGAACAAGGTCATTCAGCGCGCAATTCTCACCGGGCAGGGCCAGAATTGTCCGTATGAGTTTTCCTCCTCCACCGCCTGGGCCTGGCCAAGACCCGAATCAGCCGTTCAACCCGCAGCCGTGGGGTGCCCCGCCTCCGCCGCAGCCGCAGTACGGCGCCCCGCAGCAATACGGTGCCCCACAGCAGTACGGCGCCCCGCAATATGGTGGGGGCTTCCCGCCGCCGTTCAACCCTCAGCAGGGTGACCCGGGAACCCTCGATCTGCCCTGGTACGGGATCGGAATGGCCGACGCGGTCAAGCGGATGTTCCAGAAGTACGCGCGCTTCGATGGTCGCGCCAGCCGTGGCGAGTACTGGTGGGCGGCCCTAGGGCTCTTCGTGGTCTTCATGGTCCCGTACATCCTGCTGATCGCAGCGGCTTCGGCCGATAGTTCTGCGTTGGCTGGTCTCATTGGGCTGGTGCTCTTGGTTGTCGTGCTCGCGATAATTGTTCCCAGCATCGCGCTGGCGGTGCGCCGCCTGCACGACGGTGGCTTCAGCGGGTGGCTGTACTTGCTGAACATCGTTCCGTTCGGTGGCATCGTGGTGCTCGTCCTGTTGTGCCTTCCGAGCAAGCCTGAAGGCGTCAAGTACGACCGCGTCAGTGGCGCACCCGGCGCTTATTACTGACCGCCTGGTAGTTACTCAAACTGACCGGCCGATCGACAAATTCTGAATAATGCCAGCGGCGAATTACTCGACAACAAATGTCGTCAAGTAATTCGCCGCTGGTATTTCTATATTCGGCTAGCCGCCGGCAATGAAACCAAAGCCGAAGCCGATGCCTCCGCCGCCGCCTGAGCTACCACTGCCGCCGAACTCGAAGGTGCCGTTGAAGCCGCCGCCGCTGAAGGTGATCCCGCCGTTCGCGCTACCGCCACTGCTACCACCGCCGAACTGGAAGTTACCAGTACCTACGGCACCGCCGGAGAGCCCGCCGCCGGAGAACGCGCCACCGAACGTGCCCGTGCCAGTGATCTTGGCGGAGGCTGTTGCGGGGACCGAAAGAGTCAAGATTGTTGCCGCAGCCAAGCTGGGGACGGCAATCAGAAGCTTCCTTTTCATAGTGCTCCTCAAGGAAGTCGTGGCCGAACTTTCGCCGATCTCCAGAAATGGCGAGCGACTTAATTGAAGCGTAAATTTAGCGCATGCCGATTTAAACGGTTTGTCCGAGTCGATCTTTCCGAGAAGGCGAATTATATTGATTGAATGACAGCTGTTTGACCGGCGGTCAGCCCTTCGCCGCCGCGGCCAACCGCTCACGGCGGAGCTGCTCGACCTCGGGGAGGTCCAGCGGCTCGAGTGAGTCGGCGCCGATCGCGCGCATGATGAGCAGGTCGGCCAGCTGCGGGTTCCGGGCCAGTGCCGGGCCGTGCATGTAAGTCCCGATCACCGAGCCTTGGCAGACGCCCTCGAGGCCGTCGCCGACGCCGTTGCCGACACCGTGGAGAACGCGACCAAGGGCGTGCGCGTCCTTGCCGAGGGTCGTGCCACCGCGGTGGTTCTCGAAACCGACGAGCGGTTCGGTCAGGCCTTCGATCGTCGGCTGCAGCGAGAGCTCGCCGATCGAGCGCTTGGCCTGCGGTGCCGTCGTGGCGTCGATGAGGCTGATTCCTTCGACGCGCTCGCCGGCGGAGGTCTCGTACCAATGTCCGAGAACCTGGACCGCCGCACAGATCGCGAGAACCGGTGCACCGTTCGCGGCGGCCTTCTGCAGTCCTGGGTAGGTCTTCAGGTGCCGAGTGGCGAGACGCTGCGCGTAGTCCTCCGCGCCGCCGAGGGTGTAGATGTCGAGCGACTCGGGCACCGGCATGTCGAGCGTGATCTCGACGATCTCGGCGTCGTAGCCGCGCATCGCGAGGCGTCGCCGCAGGATGACAGCGTTTCCGCCGTCGCCATAGGTACCCATGACGTCCGGAAGGACGAGTCCGATGCGTACGGTCGATTCAGCCATTGCGCGCCGCCTTCGCCAGTGCCGTATTGAGATCGCGGAACGCGGTGTAGTTCGCGAGCACCTCGACCTTCCCGGGCGGGCAGGTGAGAATCGCCTTCAGTGGGTCCGCGACGAGCGTGTGATCGACGTCCGCATATGTAAGGCGCACAGCGAGGTCGGTGCCTCGCTCACCGGACGCGACGACCTGGACTCCATGGAAGTGCTCAAAGTGCACGTCCCACAGCCAGGAGAGGTCTTCGCCGTCCGGGACTTGGCCGTTGACGGCGATGACGAGACCGGACGCGTCGTGATCGACCATCGACAGCGCTTCCTGCCAGCCCGCCGGGTTCTTCGCGAGCAGCATGCGGACGGTGTGGTGGTCGCCGACCTGAATCGTGCTGTACCGGCCGGCGATCTCGCGAACGGACTCGACGCCCTTGACCGCGTCGGCCGCAAGGACGCCCATCGCGACGGCAGCCGCAACGGCTTGCGCCGCGTTTCCGCGGTTCGCCTTGCCGGGCAGGCCCAGCTTCATCGGGAGAACAAGGCCGTTCGGTCCGTAGAGGTTGTTGTCGTCGACGTGCCAGTCCGGCGTCGGGCGCTTGAAGTCGGTGCCAGTGCTGTACCAGTGGTCGCCGTCGCGGACGATCGGCTCACCCGAACGCGGGCAGCTCACCGAGTCGAGAGCCCATCCGCTTCCGGCCGCCACCCACACGACATTCGGGTTGTCGTAGGCAGCGGAGGTGACGAGGATGTCGTCGCAGTTGGCGACGATCACGGCCTCGGGGTGCCGCTGAAGTCCTTCGCGTAGCTTTCGCTCGATCATGTTGATCTCGCCGACACGGTCCAGCTGATCGCGGCTCAGATTGAGGAGAACAATCGCGGCCGGCGACAGTTCGTCGGCGACATGGGGGAGGTGTAGCTCGTCGACCTCGATCGCGGCGAGTGGCGCGTCGCGGTGCGCGGTCAGCGCCGCCACGATGCCGGCATCCATATTGGCGCCGTCTTGCTGGGTGGCCACACTGTCGAGGTTCGCCAGTGCCGCCGCGGCCATGCGGGTCGTCGTGGACTTGCCATTCGTTCCGGTGATGAGCACGGACTTACGGTCGCGACCGAGCTGCGCCATGATCGATTTGTCGACCTTGAGGGCGATGAGGCCGCCGATCATGGCTCCCGCGCCGCGGCCCGTCTTGCGCGACGCCCAGGCTGCGGCTTTGGCCGAAGCGAGCGCGGTGCGGCCGCGCACAGTGAACCGTTTCTGCCGTTTCTTCCGCATTGGGCAAGGTTATCGCCTGCTCCTCGGATACGGGGCAGGGTGGCGATCACGGGTCAGCGACGGGTGTGGAGTAAATCCGTGTGACCCAGGCCATCAATTCGTTAAATTAATGTCCGTTTTTTCGTGCGGCAGTGCGACGCCCATCACGAAGCGTTATTCGACGACCCCTACCAAAGTATATCCAAAAGTAGGGGTTACCTGCTGAAACGCCAGCTCAGAGGCACTCTTGTAACCCGGGTCACTAATTGACAACCACTAGTTACTCCGGGGTACGGTTTATCTCGAATTGCGGATCGGAAATAAAAAATCCGATTCCACAACACGTTAGGAAATTGAATTCAAATGGCTATTGCCGCTAAGAAACGAGTTACCCGAACCGCTCTCATTGCGAGCGTCGCAGCTGCTGCCGCCCTGGTCCCGGCCGGTATCGCATCAGCTCAGTTCGGTACCACGCCTGAGGTGAAGGCCGCTACGTGGACTGTGGAGAAGAACTCGCACGCTGATGACGCTGCCGCTTACCAGTGGATCAAGCCGATCCCGGTTGGTCAGCAGATCGTCAACGCTGCATTGGGCCAGCTTGGCTCGGCTTACGTCTGGGGCGGAACGACGCCGGGTGCGTTCGACTGCTCGGGTCTGGTCATGTGGTCGCACGCTCAGGTCGGTATCTCGACCCCGCGTACCAGTGACGCTCAGTGGGCCGGCGGCAAGGCTGTCGCTCTGGACGCGCTGCAGCCGGGTGACATCATCGTCATGAACGGTGGAGGCCACGTTGGTCTGTACATCGGAAACGGCATGATCATCCACGCTGCGACCGAGGGTGTCGGTGTCATCATCGAGCCGATGTCGGACATGCAGGTCGACGGTGCGGTTCGCTACTGGTGATCGCCAGCTTTGAATAACTGAATAAACGAAGAAGGGGCGTCGACATAGTGTCGACGCCCTTCTCGCGTTCTGGGTTGCAGCCGATCCGGCAGGATTCTCCGTCCTCAGCGCGGAGTCACCGTGCCGATCGATGGCGACCGGTGAGACTGCAGGAAACTCGCCGCTGTGCGATCAACTTCCTGCAGTCTGGTGCCTTTAGGCAAAGCCCAACCCGTTCCAGGGCTACTTCGCCGCCCGGTTGACCGCTGAAACGACCGCACGCAGCGACGCCGTGGTGATCGACGACGCGATACCCACGCCCCACAGGACCTTGTCACCGATCGCGCACTCGACGTATGCGGCGGCGTTGGCATCCGCGCCAGAGGTCATGGCGTGTTCGGAGTAGTCCAGAACGCGCACATCGATGTCGAGTTCGGACAATGCGTCGATGAACGCCGACACCGGTCCATCACCAGAGCCGGTGATCTCCCGCTCCTTGCCCTCGTAGAGGACGGTCGCGATGAGGGCGTCGGTGCCGCCGTCGGTCTCGGCCGCCTTCACCTGCTGGCGGATGCGCTCGAGCGGCGTGATCGGCTCGATGTACTCGGCCTTGAACAGCTCCCACATCTTCTTCGGCTCGACCTCGCCACCGAGTTCGTCGGTGACCTTCTGGATGGCCTGCGAGAACTCGATCTGGAGGCGGCGCGGCAGCTTCAGGCCGTGGTCGGTCTTCATGATGTACGCGACGCCGCCCTTGCCGGACTGCGAGTTGACGCGAATGACGGCCTCGTAGTTACGGCCGACGTCCTTCGGGTCGATCGGCAGGTACGGAACCTGCCAGAGAATCTCGTCGACCTTTGCGCCCGCGTCTGCGGCATCTTCGGCCATCGCGTCGAAGCCCTTGTTGATCGCGTCCTGGTGGCTGCCCGAGAACGCGGTGTAGACCAGGTCGCCGCCGTACGGGTGACGCTCCGGAACGGGCAGCTGGTTGCAGTACTCGACCGTGCGGCGAATCTCGTCGATGCTCGAGAAGTCGATCTGCGGGTCGACGCCACGCGAGAACAGGTTCATGCCCAGGGTCACCAGGCAGACGTTTCCGGTGCGCTCGCCGTTGCCGAACAGGCAGCCTTCGATGCGGTCCGCGCCGGCCTGGTAGCCGAGCTCGGCCGCTGCCACGGCGGTACCGCGGTCGTTGTGCGGGTGCAGCGACAGAACGACCGAATCGCGGCGAATGAGGTTGCGGCTCATCCACTCGATCGAGTCGGCGTAGACATTCGGCGTCGCCATCTCGACGGTGGCCGGCAGGTTGATGATGATGGGCCTCGCCGGCGTCGGGTCGATGATGTCGATGACCGCGTTGCAGACGTCTACGGCATACGACAGCTCAGTGCCCGTGTACGACTCGGGGGAGTACTCGTATCGCCAGTTGGTATCCGGGTATTTCGTCTCCTCGGCCAGACACTTCAGTGCAGCCTCGGTGGCGATCTTCTTGACGACGTCCTTGTCCGCGCGGAAAACGACGCGGCGCTGCAGGATCGAGGTCGAGTTGTAGAAGTGCACGATGACGTTCTTCGCACCGCGGCAGGCCTCGAAGGTGCGCTCGATGAGCTCGAAGCGGCACTGCGTCAAAACCTGGATGGTGACGTCGTCCGGAATGGCGTCGTCCTCGATGATTTCGCGGACGAAGTCGAAGTCGGTCTGGCTGGCAGATGGGAAGCTGACCTCGATCTCCTTGTAGCCCATCTGGACCAGCAGGTCGAACATGCGGCGCTTACGCGCAGGGCTCATCGGGTCGATCAGGGCCTGGTTGCCGTCACGCAGATCGACGGCACACCAGCCTGGTGCACGGTCGATGACCTTGTCCGGCCAGGTGCGGTCGGGGACCGAGATGTCCTCGACTTCGAGCGAGAATGGCCGGTAACGATAGACCGGCATCGACGAGTTCTTCTGGGTGTTCCACGGTGCCTGGTCGGCAGGAGCCGGTCGCGACGGCGGGTTGATAGTGCGCGTGCCGGAAGTGAAAGCGTCTGCGGGTGACATGATTCTCCGTTTGGAAGGTTGGTCTCGAGTCTAAGACCGGCGCACCAAAGACTCCGCGACGGGAAGCCGGTCTGGATCAGACCCCGCCGCGGCAGCCAAGAAGAAGGAATGCCCGCTGCACAGGCCGCAGTTTACACCGGGCGCAGCCATTGCGGAAAAAGCAGCCCACGTCAGCACTGGGTTTGCGTGAATAGACCTATGGGCGAGATCAAGTTCCCGCATGAAGCCGCGCGACGGACCTTCAACGTGCCGAGCCCGGCGGAGATTCCGGAAAGAGAACACGCACACCGCGGAACGGTGCCCATCATCGACTTCGCGCTGCTCGCGCTGGCGGTCATTTCGGTGGCGCTGCTGATCTGGATGACGTGGGGCAAAGTCAGCCCGGCGACGCTCAACACGCTGCTCTACATCGACCTCGCGATCTGTGGTGTGTTCGCAGTCGACTTCCTGCGCCGGTGGCATCTCGCGAAGTGGTCATGGAAGTTTCCGCTGATCAACTTTCTCGACATCATCGGCATGATCCCGGCGATTGCGCTGACCGGACCTCTGCAACCCTTCCGTTCCCTCCGCATCGTCGTCGTCATCGCGCGCCTCGCCCGCGCGATAAATCGAGTTTTCGGTGCGCAGTTCGTGGAGACTCTCGTGACTCGCGGGACCGTCCTCGTGGTCGATGCCATCAAGCGCCCTATCACGGTCGCGGTGCTCGATGAGGTCGGCGACGTCCTGAAGGAAGGCCATTACACGACGAACATCGTGGCCGCATTGCAGGAGAACCGAGACGAGATCGACAAGATGATCATCGAAATCGTCAAGAAAGACTCGCTGACCAGCAGGTTCCGTTACGTCCCGTTCCACGACGACATCATCCGGCTGGTCGCCGACACGGTGTACCGGATGATCGTCGGCGTTCTCGACGACCCACGTACGGACGAACTCATCTCCGACCTCGTGCGCGAGAACATCGACCAGATCAAGGCCGCCGTGCGCGGTCAGGTCGCGCTCGAGGAGTACCGCGAGCGGCAGTCTGCGGGTCTCACGGCGGATGGTCCGGCGGCGGTGGTGCCGGGTGCGGTCGTACCGGCTAAGGCGCCGTAACTCGGGTTAAAGGGTCAGCGTTCGGTAGCGAATCGAACCGCGTACGCGTCCCGCGAGGAACGCGACCCGTAAGGCCCATTGACCGCGGGAGTACGGCCGCCAGCGGTTGGGAACGAGCGGGTTGTAGATGACGACCGAGAGCGCATTGAGAGCGAACATCTTCGGGTCGTTGTTGTGCCAGTTGAGGTCGCGATGCTTCTGGTGCAGGAGGGCATCCATGATCGCGTAGTTGTGCATCTGTCGGCAGGAGCTCAGCAACGTCTCGCGTAGTCGGTAGTCGACGCATGCGCTGTGGACATGGCCGATCGTGAATCCGGCCTGCTGGATTCGGAACGCGTAGTCCAGGTCATCAGATCCGGCGATGAAATCGGTGTCCCATTCGCCCACCGTCTCGAGCACATCTCGCCAGATGGCGACGTTGGCGCCGAAGAAAATACGGTAGGAGCCAGGGAACTCGAAGACATCCTCCGAGTTCTTGACCGGCCGCCAGGCCTGCGCCCGGGGAGAATTCAGTTTCGTGATATCCCGGCTGCCGGACATCGCGTCGAAATACGGCGCACGCTCGCTGATCGCGGCCAGCCAGTCCGGGCGGGCTTGATCGTCGGCGTCGACGAAGGCGATAAGGTCGCCGCGCGCGGCTCGAAAGCCCACGTTTCGGGCATGGCAGACGCCGCGGCCATCGGTCGAATCGACGATTCGAACATCGGTGACGAGGTGGATCGGGTGATCCGCGATTGCTTCGGCGAGGCCTTCGTTGTGGCCGTTATCGCTGATGACGATTTCCCATGCGCCCGTGTACGTCTGATTCGCCAGCGCATCCAACTGCTCGGTGATATATGGCAGGGCGCCGTACGCTGGGATCACGACGGAGACCATCGATGGAGCGTTCCTCTTCGACGTCAACTGGGTAGTCTCCCCAGTCTCAGACAGCGCGGAATCAGCCACGAGAGCTCCCGAAAGCGTGTACATCGGACTAAAGTTTTCGACCGGCAGAGTACAGCTGGTCACGTTGTCAATTCGAGTCCGATGTCGGGTGTCGCCCGACATTCGCTCGAACGCAGGACGGTCGGTAGTCTTAATTCGGCCTTTCACACCCTCGTAGACCCCGGAGGTCGCCTCGTGGCTCTCGTCGTTCAGAAGTACGGCGGATCCTCCGTCGCGACCGCTGACCGGATCCGTCGAGTCGCTGAGCGAATTGTCGAGACCAAGAAGGCCGGCAACGAGGTGGTTGTCGTGGTGTCCGCCATGGGTGACACCACGGACGAACTTCTCGACCTCGCCGCGCAGGTGTGCCCGGCTCCGCCCGGTCGCGAAATGGACATGCTGCTGACCGCGGGAGAGCGAATCTCGAACGCGCTGGTCGCCATGGCCATTCACTCGCTGGGTGCCGAAGCGATCTCGTTCACTGGCTCGCAGGCGGGCGTCATCACCACGAGCGTGCACGGTCGCGCCAAGATCATCGACGTCACCCCGGGTCGCGTCCGCACTGCTCTCGACGAGGGCAAGATCGCGATGGTCGCGGGCTTCCAGGGCGTCAGCCAGGACAGCAAGGACGTCACGACGCTTGGCCGCGGCGGCTCGGACACCACGGCCGTCGCTCTCGCCGCTGCCCTCAACGCTGATGTCTGCGAGATCTACACCGACGTCGACGGAATCTTCTCGGCCGACCCGCGCGTTGTGAAAGATGCACGCAAGCTCGACAAGGTTTCGTACGAGGAAATGCTCGAGATGGCTGCGGCTGGATCGAAGGTCCTGGTGCTGCGCTGTGTTGAGTACGCACGCCGCTACCACGTGCCGGTGCACGTTCGTTCGTCATATTCCGACAAGCCCGGAACCGTAGTGACCGGATCGATGGAGGACATCCCCGTGGAAGAAGCAATCCTGACCGGTGTCGCACACGACCGTGGCGAGGCCAAGGTGACGGTCATCGGTGTTCCGGACGTCCCCGGTGAGGCTGCGAAGGTCTTCCGTGCGGTCGCCGACGCAGAGATCAACATCGACATGGTTCTGCAGAACATCTCGCGCGTGGACACCGGCAAGACCGACATCACCTTCACCTTGCCGAAGGAAGACGGTCCGCGTGCGGTCGAGAAGCTGACCAAGCTGCAGGAGGAGATCGGCTTCTCTCAGCTGACCTACGACGACCACATCGGCAAGGTGTCGCTCGTGGGTGCCGGCATGAAGAGTCACCCCGGCGTGACCGCGACTTTCTGTGAGGCGCTCGCTCAGGCCGGCATCAACATCGAACTGATCTCGACGTCGGAGATCCGCATCTCGGTGCTGGTTCGCGACACCGACCTCGACGACGCGGTGCGTGCGCTGCACGCCGCATTTGATCTCGGCGGCGAAGAAGAAGCCGTCGTCTACGCAGGGACTGGTCGGTAAATGGGCGTACGTATTGGTGTTGTCGGCGCGACCGGTCAGGTCGGCCAGGTTATGCGCGCGATCCTCGAGCAGCGGAACTTCCCGGCTGACGAGGTTCGGTTCTTCGCGTCGGCGCGTTCGGCGGGCAAGAAGCTTCCGTTCCGTGGCGGCGAGATCGTCGTGGAAGACACTGACACGGCAGACCCGAGTGGCCTCGACATCGCGCTGTTCTCGGCCGGCGCCACGATGTCGCGTATTCAGGCGCCGCGCTTCGCCGCAGCGGGCGTGACGGTCGTCGACAACTCGTCGGCGTTCCGCAAGGACCCCGACGTTCCGCTCGTGGTGAGCGAGGTGAACCCGGAGCAGGCGTTCAACCTCAAGAAGGGCATCATCGCCAACCCGAACTGCACCACCATGGCCGCGATGCCGGTCATGAAGGTGCTGCACGACGAGGCCGGCCTGCACCGCATGGTGATCTCGAGCTACCAGGCGGTGTCCGGCAGCGGTCTCGCCGGTGTGCAGGAGCTCGCGTCGCAGGCCCGCGCGGTCATCGATGGTGTCGAGCAGCTCACCTACGACGGTTCGGCGCTCGCCTACCCGGCTCCGGTCAAGTACGTCGCGCCGATCGCGTTCAACGTCGTTCCGCTCGCGGGTTCGCTCGTCGACGACGGCAGCGAAGAGACCGACGAAGACCAGAAGCTGCGCTTCGAATCTCGCAAGATCCTCGGTCTGCCGGACCTGCTCGTCAGCGGCACGTGTGTGCGGGTTCCGGTCTTCACCGGGCACTCGCTGTCGATCAACGCCGAGTTCGATCGTGCTCTGACGGTCGCCCGCGCAAAGGAACTCCTCGCGTCGGCTCCGGGCGTGAAGCTCGTCGACGTGCCGACTCCGCTGGCGGCCGCTGGTGCCGACGAGTCGCTCGTCGGCCGTATCCGCCAGGACCAGTCGGTCGCCAACGGTCGGGGCCTCGCGCTCTTCATCTCAGGCGACAACCTGCGCAAGGGTGCCGCGCTGAACACCATTCAGATTGCGGAAGTTCTGGTCAAGGGCCAGTAGTGACCAAGCAAGGATCAGCCCGGGAGGTCTTCCGGGCTTTTCTTGTTCTTGGGCTGACTTCGTTCGGCGGCCCAATTGCGCATCTCGGCTACTTCCGCGACGCGTTCGTCGAGAAGCGGAAGTGGCTTTCGGATCGGGCCTATGCCGATCTCGTTGCGTTGTGCCAGCTCCTGCCCGGGCCCGCTTCGAGCCAGGTCGGAATGGCACTCGGGCTGCAGCGGGCGGGGTACGCGGGGATGTTCGCCGCGTGGTTCGCGTTCACGATGCCCTCGGCTTTGCTCATGGTCGGCTTCGCTTACGGCCTCGAGTATTTCGCGGTCGATCCGCAGGCGGGCTGGGTGCTCGGTTTGAAGGCAGCAGCAGTCGCCGTGGTCGCGAACGCGGTGTTGGCTATGGCTCGATCGCTGGCCCCGGATCGGGAGCGCGCGACGATCGCAGTGGGCGCGATGATCCTGGCGTTGCTGATCCCGTGGGTTGCCGGCCAGGTCGCGGTCATCGTGGTCGCCGCGCTCGTTGGTTTGTTCTGGTTGAAGGCGCCTCCGCCGCCGATGCTGATGTGGGATCGGTTCAACGTCCGGGTTCCGCGTTGGGTTGCGGTTCTTGCACTGCTGATCTTCGCCGGGCTTCTGATCGGCCTGCCGCTGTTGGCGTCGACCACGAATAACCTCGGCGTGGATCTGGCGGACATCTTCTACCGCGCGGGTTCGCTGGTATTCGGTGGCGGGCACGTGGTGCTGCCACTGCTGCAGAGTCAGACGTCCGAGCTCGTCAGCCACGACCTTTTCCTCGCGGGTTACGGTGCGGCGCAGGCTGTCCCGGGACCTCTGTTCACGTTCGCCGCATACCTCGGTGCGGAGACCGGGCTGGGCCTCACAGGTGCGGTGATCGCGCTCGTGGCGATCTTCCTGCCGTCGGCGCTACTGATCATCGGGTCGCTGCCCTTCTGGGAGCAACTGCGGCACGCGCCCAAGATTCAGCGCGCTCTGATGGGCGTCAACGCTGGTGTAGTCGGATTGCTCGCTGCGGCGCTGTACACGCCGGTTTTCACCGAGGGCATCCCGGATGCCATGGCGATGATCATCGCCGCGGCAGCCTTCGTCGCGTTGGCGTCGTGGAAGACCCCAGCGTGGGCCGTGGTGATCGCCGCGGGCGCGCTCGGCTACTTCGTGCTCTGACCGGGCGGCGGGACAGCGTCGGTCTCGGCGAGCACGACGATCTGATACCCAACGCCGGCGGGGACGGTTCCTGCCACGTGAACCGTCAGATGCAGCCAGTGAACCGGTCGACCTTGCAGGTCCTCGACGATCATTGCGGCATGTCGGAGCACGTACGCATTGCGCTCACCGGCACTTCCCATGAGCCATACCCGCGCCGAGATCACGGCACGATCGCTGAGGTACGGCAAGGAATCCGGAACGATGAAGCTCGCGATTTCCGGCCGCTCCGGCGAGGCCGGATAGGTCATCCGAATTGGTCCCGATGGCGGCGGGCCGCCGAGCCACAGAGTTCCGCTGTATTCGGTGCGACGCAGTTTGCGATCGCCTTCGACCGCGTCGACGAGGTGATCTATGCGCGGTTGCGGTACTGGGGGAGTCGGCTGGCCCACGCGGGTCAGTGTGCCGGAGGCGGTGGCGCAGCACTGAGCGACACCCGGCGTTCGGGGTGGTGGTAGTGGTTGACCCGTGGTCGTTGTCGTGGGTCGATGATTTTCGGTGGTATCCAAATGGTCCTTCCGACGGCGTTTTTGGTGGTTTGCCATTGATGCGGTGCCGGTCCGGCCAACGGGTGGTGGATATCGCACGCGGGTCCGAGTTTGTCGATGTTCGTGGGGCAGCCGTCCACCCAGTCCCGGTCCGCATGGTGGGCTTGGACGAAATACACGCCTCGGTCGCAGCCGGGAAAGCTGCAACCCCGTTCGGTCGCCGCGAGCATCAACCGTTGACCCGCCGACGCGATGCGCCTCGTGCGGCCGTGGTAGAGCTCGACGGGTTTGGCGTCCACGAAAATCGTCGCGAGGAACAGTTCGGCGTGCCCCGCCATCCGTAAGACGTCACTGATCGGGATATCCAGCGACCCGCCGGTGCGCCCGACCTGAGGGGCACCCAACGTGGGATCGAGCGCAGTGATGTCGGCGGTGAGGATCACCGTGACGGGCAGGCCGCGGTGCTGGCCGAGGTCACCCGACATGAGGGTGGCGCGCATCATCGCGACGAGGGCGTCGTGACAACGCTGACCGTAGGTGCGGGTATCGGCCTGGATCTCGGCCTCGGTCGGGTCATGCTCGATCGTCGGCTCGGCATCGGCGGGGTTACACATACCGCGGCGCGCGAACTTCGCGAGGTACGCCTCCAAATAGGCGGCGGCTTCCGGGGTGAGGCAGAACGTGCCGGACACCATCTTGTCCGCGCCCTGCTTGTGCAGCGTGACGTGACGTTTGCGGGCGCGGTCGAGGTCGTCATCCAATGTGCCGTCCGGGTCCAAGACGTTGCGCAACCGGTCGGCGAGTTTGGCGAGTTCGTCGGGCCGGAACTGGGTGGCCCAGTCCGCGAGCTGCTGCTCAGCGAACACCCGCGCTTCGGGTTCCACCGCACGCGGGAGGTTCTTGAAGAACCGGCGAATCACGCTCACGTGCTCGATACCGATCGATCCGCTGTTGACCACGTCGGCCACGTACTCCAAATTCGGTGCCACGACCTCACCAGAGACCATGACCCGTGGCGTCAGTTCCGCGGCGATCCGCAGCCGAGCCCGTATATCTTTCTTTTCCAACCGGGCAGCATCGGCGACCACGTCGACGGTCCGCAGGATGCCGAGCGAGTCATCGGTGCTCGTTTCCAGCTCGGCCAACGCTCGGTAGCCGAGGGCATCGAGCTGCCGCTTCAACGCTTCGATCTCGGTGTACAGCAGCACCTGCTCCGCGCGCGTACCAGCAACCTGCTGTGGCAGGGCAGCCCGCAGCGCGGCAAGCACCGCAACGGCCTCGCTCGAACAAACGCTGGAATCCACCACGCTATGTAGACGATCGCGAGGACGGATTCGTGAGCTCGCACCCCGCGAGAAAATACTTGTCGGCACCTGCGCATAGGGTGCAGTCGTGACCTCGCTCCGCATGCAAGCAGATGTCCTTCTCACCCAACTCGCCGGCGACAACGCTCGTCTGCGGGACGACCAGTGGACCGCGATCGAGGCGCTCGTCGAACACAGGAGACGGGCGCTCGTCGTCCAACGCACGGGATGGGGAAAGTCCGCGGTCTACTTCATCGCGGCAAAGCTGTTGCGCAGCGCCGGCCGCGGACCGACGGTCATCATCTCTCCCCTGCTCGCGCTCATGCGCAACCAGGTGGCCGCCGCGGAACGCGCCGGAGTTGTTGCGGAGACGATCAATTCGGGCAACATGACCGAATGGCAGTCGATCCATGGGCGCGTGGCGGCGGGTGAGTTGGACGTGTTGCTCATCAGCCCAGAACGGCTCAACAACCCGGACTTCCGGGACAACGTGCTCCCCCACCTGGCCGCGGATGCCGGCATGGTCGTCGTCGATGAAGCGCACTGCGTGTCCGACTGGGGTCACGACTTCCGGCCTGACTACCGCCGTATCCGAACGCTTCTCGGGGATCTACCGTCGGGCACGCCGGTGCTCGCCACGACTGCGACTGCGAACAACCGCGTCGTTGCGGACATCGCCGAGCAGCTGGGCGTCGGAGACACGGCGGAAACGCTCGTTCTCCGTGGCGGTCTGGACCGCACGAGTCTGCACCTTTCCGTCGTGAAACTGCAGAGCGGAACGCAGCGTGTGGCCTGGCTCGTACAGAACCTGAAGAACCTGCCGGGCAGCGGAATCATCTACTCTCTGACAGTCGCGGGCGCCGAAGACCTCGCGTCGGTGTTGTCGGAGCAGGGCTATCCGGTGCGCGCCTACACCGGCAAAACCGATCCCAGCGAGCGGGAGACGCTCGAACAGGATCTGCTGGCCAACCGCGTGAAAGCGCTGGTCGCGACGTCGGCACTCGGCATGGGCTTCGACAAACCCGACCTCGGCTTCGTCGTGCATGTCGGAGCTCCGTCGTCGCCGATCGCCTACTACCAGCAGGTCGGCCGCGCGGGGCGCGGCGCCGAGCGCGCGGAAGTTCTGCTGATGCCCGGCGCCGAGGACCGGGACATCTGGAAGTACTTCGCCTCCGTGGCGTTTCCGCCGGAGCGGATGGTTCGCGACGTCCTCGACGCGCTCGACCACGAGCGCCCACAGTCGACGCCGGCATTGGAACCCCGCGTCGACCTCAACCGCAGCCGACTCGAAATGGTGCTCAAAGTCCTCGACGTCGACGGGGCGGTCCGCCGGGTTCAGGGAGGTTGGATCGCTACCGGCGAGCCGTGGAACTACGACGCCGACCGCTATCAGCGACTCGAGCAGGCGCGCATGTCCGAGCAGCAAGCGATGCTCGATTTCGTCGCCACATCGGGCTGTCGCATGAACTTCCTGCGCTCCCAACTCGACGATCCCGAACTCAACGGCGCACCGTGCGGTCGGTGCGACAACTGCACCGGCCCGCAGTTCTCGGCAGCGGTCGACGCGGACGCGGCAGCTGCCGCCAATGACCGCCTGACCCGGCCGGGCATCGACCTCGAACCGCGGAAGCAGTGGCCGTCGGGTTTGGCGAACCTGGGGATCTCGTTGAAGGGCCGCATCACGACCGGTGCCGAACCCGGACGAGCGATCGGTCGGCTCACGGACCTCGGCTGGGGCCAGCGCCTGCGTCCGGTCGTCGACGGCGCCGATGCCCCCGTCGACGAATCGGTGGTCAGCGCGGCAATCCAGGTTTTGAAGGCATGGACGTGGAACGAACGCCCGGTCGCCGTCCTGGGTCTCGACACCGGCAGCCATCCGATGCTGGTTCAGTCCCTCACCTCGCGGCTCGCTGCGCTCGGCCGACTCGACGACCTCGGTTTCATGCGGCTCCGCGACGACCATCGGGGCACGTCAGCGCAGAATTCGGCGTACCGGGTCGCTGCCCTTCTCGACGCGTGGGACGTTCCGCCGCTGCCCGAGCACGGCCCCATCCTCCTCGTCGCACCGCGGACCGACACCGGATGGACGCTCGCCTTGGCCGCGCATGCTCTCCGACAGTCCGGCGCACAAGCGGTGTTGCCGTTTGCCGTCGCGGCGGTGAGCTGAGAAACCACGAATGCCGCGGTCGATGACCGCGGCATTCGTGAGACGTGCTGTGTGGCTGACTACTTGACTACCTCGACGGCGTCGCCGACCTGCAGGTAGTTGTAGAAGTGCTTCGCTCCGTCCGGCGTCATCCGGATGCAGCCGTGCGACTTGTACCAGCCCGGTCGCGAGTTGTCGGTGGTGTTCATGGCGTGGAATGCCATGTCCCCGTTGAAGAAGATCGCCCAGTACATGTCGGCGTGGTGCATCGTGCTCCAGTGGTACGGCTCCTTCAGGAACACGTGCGTCACGGCGACAGGGGTGTCGAACCCGGGGCGGCCGGTCGAGATCGGGGTCGGGCCCCACACCGTCTTGCCGTGGCCGTCCATCAGCCAGGCACGCTGGGTGTGCTTCTCGACGCATGCCTTGACACCGGGTGCCCGGCACGGAGCGTTGTCCTTGGGCAGTACGCGCTTGAGTTCCGCCGGCAGCTGGACGCTGTCCCAGCTCTTTACCAGAGGCGCGGCGCCGGGGATGTCCGGGCCAGCCGACACGTCCGGGCCATGACCTGACGGCCACGCCGGTGCGGCCTGCGATGGCGCTGCCAGCACCAGCGTCGCAAGGACGCCCAGCGCGAGCACGAAGAATCGGGCCAACGCAGTTATGAATCGCTTGGCAAACATGAAATGTCGACCTCTCACTCGCCTGACGCTGAGTGTGGAGAAAATGGTCGTTACCATTTCGCCGCATTTTTCAGCGTCGTCGCGCAAACGCTCCGCGAACTGAAACTCTGTCGCGAAGAACGTTAAGGGAGTTACGAGAGGCGCAGGACTACTTGGAATAACACCTTTGTCGCATTGCGGTCGCGTTTCCGCGCGTCACTGGAGTGTTGTGAATTCCGTTACCGCTTCGATGACGTGATCGATATGTTCGTCGGTCATTGCAGCCCACAATGGCAAGCGCACAAGCCGCGACGCGAAGTCCGCACTCTTGCGGCACGTGGTCCCCACGCGACCGAATTTCAGGCCCGCCGGGCTGCTGTCGAGCGGCACATAGTGGAATGCGGCGCCGACTCCGCGTGCCCGCAGGTGGGTCAGCAGGTCGTCCTGCGTATCCGCGTTCGGGGCGAGCAAGTAGAACAGGTGCGCGGTGTGCCCGCGGTCGGTAGGCACCGACATCGGCTGGAATCCGTTGTCCGCCGCCCACTTCGGCAATGCCGCGGCGTAGGAATCCCACACGTGGTGACGGCCGGCCTGAATGGTGTCGAATTCGGCGAGCTGGGCGTCGAGAACGGCGGCGTTGAATTCGCTCGGCAGATAGCTCGAGCCGATTTCCTGCCACGAGTACTTGTCGACCTGACCGCGCATGAATCGTGCCCGGTCGGTGCCCTTCTCGCGAATGATCTCGGCCCGGCCGATCAAAACGCTGTCATTGGTGAGGAGCGCGCCGCCTTCACCACAGTGAATGTTCTTGGTGTCATGGAAGCTGAGCGTGCCCATCGTGCCGATGGTGCCGAGTTGCTGACCGCGCCAGGTCCCGCCGAGACCGTGTGCGTTGTCCTCGATGACCGCCAGGCCGTAGCGACGCGAAAGCGCAAGCAGCCCTTCCATATCCGCTGCGACACCGCCGTAGTGCATGACGATGACGGCAACCGTGCGGTTCGTAATGGCAGCTTCGACCGACTCCGGGTCGAGGTTTCCGGTCGTCGGGTCGATATCCGCGAACACACAGGTCGCGCCGCGCAGAGCGACCGCGGCCGCCATCGACGGGAACGTGAAGCTCGGAACGATGACCTCGTCGTCCGGACCCAGCTCGAGCAGCAGCGCGGCAAGCTCCAGCGCGTGCGTGCATGACGTCGTGAGAAGAGCATGTTCCGCTGTGGTGATGCGTTTGAGACGGGCGGTCGCCGATGCGGTGAACGGACCATCTCCATGAGCATGACCGGAATCGAGCACGGCCAGCACGTTGTCGCGCTCCGCCTTGCTCTTGTAGGGGTGACTCAACGCCACTCTCAACGGAGCCACCGTATTTCCTGACATGCCCGCCTCCCGGCTACTGCTCGACCGGCCCGACCGCGGCGACCGCTTCGTTGCGGCGAGCCGTGGTCCCGGTTACAGGGGATTCGACGGTTAAGTAGAGCGGACGCCCGATTAATACGTGGAGCGCCACGCCGAGATATTCCGCAACGATACCGATCGAAAAGAGAATGGCGCCCGAGCACACTAATTGCAGAACAATTGTCGAAGCCCAGCCCGGTTCATCCTCGCCACCGAAAATTGTCGACACCGTGACATACGCGGCAAATAAAAGGCCCGATAATGCGAGCAACATTCCCAGCGCGCTGACGAACCGCAGGCCGCGCGTACCGCTGGAAAGGAACATCTTCCAGAACAGCGCAAACAAGGACTTGTAGTTGTAGCCGGAAACCTCGCGCCCTTCGGCACGCAGCACCACCGGCGCCGTGGCCGTGCGACCGACGACCCAGGTCAGCGCGACGTCGAGATAAACACCCGACGCGGTGACTTTCGCCAATTGCCGACCGATGTCGCCGCGAATGAGGCGGAAGCTCTGGAATTCGACCGACTGCGGCAGTCCGCACATCACTGAAAGCGTCCGCTTGGCGGCACGCGAGGTGAAGTTGCGCATGAATCCGTGCGGCGGACGGTTGGTCGGATTCGAGAACACGAGGCTTACGCGTTCGCGCAACGCGGTGTCGAGGAACGTGGCGATGAACGCGGGGTCGTGCTGACCGTCCTCGTCCATGGTGACGATCCACTCGGCTTTCGACGCCACCATCCCCGCGATGGTCGCGGCGTCCTGGCCGTAGTTGCGGCTCAACCACACGACGTCGACGAAGTCGTAGTCCTGCTCCAGTGCGGACAGCACCAGGTCCGAACGGTCCGGACCGTGGTCGTGAACGAGAACGACGTCCGACACCACGAAACGGTGGCCATCGGGGGTCGTCGTCGGCCGCGTGTACTGCTTCAACTCCTCGACGAGACCCGCGATGGTCTGCTCGCCGCGGTAGATGGGAACGACCACCGAGACTGTGATCACTTCACTCATACGAGCGACTCCTCGAGCTCGCGTTCGACCGGCACGACCACGGGGTCCGCCGGCTCCGGCCGACGGCGCGACCGGATGTGCAGCACTTGCAGGATGGCGAGACCGAGCAGGCCGAGTACCGCGGTGGCGGCGCCGATCTTCCAGCCCGGGAACTCGTACGACACCTCGAGGTCCGCGTTGTTCGTGCCGGCCGGGATGTCGACCGTGATGAACTGTCCGAGCAGCGCGGTGTGCGGGACGATCTTGCCGTTGAGCGTGACGTGGTAGCCCGGCCAGTCCAGGCGCGCGAAGACGATGCGACCACCGTTCGCCGAGCTCACCCGAACGGAGCTCGTGTCATCGGTCTCGCCAGTCGACTGCGCGGTCACGCCCTGGGTGTCCGAGATGCGGCCGTTCCGCGTCGAGATCAGGCCGTCGTTGCGCTCGAGCACCGAGATGAACGCCTCATGTCCCGGGTACTTCGCCCAGTGCCAGCCGGCCGGAGCCGGTGTCTCGTCGACATTCGGGTACTGAAGCTTGTGCAGGACCACACGGTCGATCTTCATGAGGTCAACGAGCGTCTTGCCCGTCGACGGCTCGACCGTGAAGGCCCACTGGTAGGCCTCCGGGCACGTCGTGCCGTCCCACTTCATGCACAGGTGGAAGGCCATCGCCGCATAGCCGACCGGCGTGTAGCCGTTGGCATACGTCTGGTCGAGAGTCATCGGGATATTGCCCAAGGTCAACGACTGGAAATAGGCGGGATCGATCCCGCGGCCCTTGTGGTGCAAGGCGTCGGCGTTGACACCTGGAACTCGCGGCACCTGGCTCAGCTGCAAAGTCGTGCCCGTGAAGTGCGGGAACTGGGCGGCGAGTTCGGTCCGGTTCGCCGGAACCCCGAACGCGAGCGGGTGCGGATTCGCCTGACGGACCTGGATGCCCGCGATCGGCGCAACCGACAGGATGAGCAGCAGGCAGGTCGCAGCGGTTCCGCGACTGCGGGCCAGCCACAGCGCGGCGAGTCCGAGGGCGACGACGACAGCCACCGAACCGGCGTGCAGGAGCCAGTCCCGCGGCGCGGAAGCGATCGATCGGACGAACAGGAACACGATGAACCCACCGGCGACGGCGGCACGAGTGCGCCACGCGGCGAGCGTGCCGTACCGGCTGAGCAGCGTACACACGAGGATCAGCGCACCGAGGGCGAGCATCGGAAGAACACGGACGGGCCAGCGCAGCACGCCGATCGCCGCCGGTCCGGCGGTCCACGTCAGTGCCAGGCCCGCGAAGATCGCGATGCCGCACAGTTCACGAGCACCTTCGCGGGCACGCTTCCAGTCGATGAACGCGAGAGCGGGGATCAGGAACCACGCGATGTAGACGACCGGCAGCGGGAAGATGATGCCGAACCACGACGAGAACGTCGGGTGGGTCGTCGGCAGGCTCGCGTTCAACGACTCCGACCACGGGATCGTCATCTGTCCGTCGTTGATGATGGTGTGGCTTCGGCGAAGGGTGACCGGCGCGGTCATGACGCCCGCGATGTAGATGATCACGCACACAAGTGCGGCGCTCATCGCGACCGCCGCGAGTTTGGCCGAACCCTTCCAATGGCGTCGGTAGATCCATTCGCCGACGATGACGGATGCGATCATCAACGCCGACTCGATGCCCGGCCAGATGTATCCGCAACCGATGGCGAAGAACAAGAAGGTGAAGACCGGAATCGGCCCGCTATGCCCGCGCGCGTAGCGAACACCGGATGCCCATGCGTGCGTCAACCACGCCGTTCCAGCGAGTCCGAGCACCCACGTCGCCTGGTCGAAGAACAGCATCCACCCGCTGAACGGGAACGCCACGGCCGCGACCGCCGCCCACTGCGGGCGGGCACCGTAGTTGAGGCACACGCGGAACACGCCGAGCGCGAGGATCAGCGAGTACAGAAGCTTCGCGAGCGTCGCGAGCAGCAGCAGATTGCTGAACGACGGCGCGAGCAGGTTGATGAGGAACTGCGGCGGATTGAAGATCGAACTCTGGCCCTCGACCAGGTAGTTGCCCGCCTGCCATTCCTCCGGCACGATCGTGGGAAAAGTGCCTTCGCGCAACATCTTTCCGACATGAACCCACAACGGGACGTACTGCAGTTCGCTGTCGTCGGTGTAGAAGTGCCGAATGTTGGCGAGCAGCACGGCCGCGTATCCGAGCGTGACGCCCACGAGTGAGACGGCGGCCCACCGCAGGTTCTGAGCTCTTGTCGTCTGGTCAGTCATTAAGGCGTGTCTCCCAACTCCTGGCCGTAGCGAGCGGTAGTCAGGTGCGCGGAATGCAAGGCGGACGAGAAGCACATAGCGGAGCTATATGCGACGAGGACAACGCGGCAGGCCGTGTGCCTGGGTGCCGCGCAGTAGGTCGAGGAGTTGGGAGACATGCCTAGGTCCGTACTGGTGAGCGGCGGAAAGAAATATGGCGGTGGCCGAAGAAACTGGCGATCGCGACCAAGCCGAGAACGACGAATTGCGAGGGAATCGGCGGCAGCCCGATGAGCGTCACGAAGACGAACATGAGCGCAATGTTCAGGACGAGGCCGGTCGAATTGACGCCCACGAATCGAACGAAGTCGCCCAGCACCCGGCCTCTGACCTTGAACACGAACGTGCGGTGCAGGCCGAACGCGATGACGATGCTGACGCAGTATGCGAGCACCACGGCGAGGCTGTAGAAGTGCTCGCCGAGGACCTTGATCCATGCGACGAACGCCAGAAACCCGACGAGCGTGTTGATTCCGCCCACGACGAGGAAAGCGAATTGCTGAGAGGTCAGCAGTCCCCACACCCGACCGATGACAGTCGGACGATCGAGCACTCCCCCATCCACTCGGTCAGTGTTGCAGGAAAGTGATCGAATCCCGTGTGTGCGCTGTGGGGTGTCGGCGATCTCGTCCGATTCGAATTTCGAGACACCTTCCGATCAG
>JAJFUQ010000014.1 GCA_021372355.1 Nocardiaceae bacterium
TCACCTTCCACTCGGCGATGTCGACGTTGAAGTCCCACTCGTATCGGTCGGAATGGAATTCGCCGGCGTTCGGCAGATGGTCGTACGACCCGTGGATGATGTTGTGGCCCAACTCTGAGAATTGGAGGAGCCGGTACAGCATTTCGAGGACAACCGCCCGGCTCATTGCCTTCGGCGTGCCGGAGCGCACCAGTTCAAGGCGCCGCGCGTTGATTGCCTCCGCGTAGGCGGCGACGGCGCGGATGTGGGCGAGATCCTCGTCGCCGACCTTGGCCTTGGTCCTCGCGTAGAGGTCCTGGAGTTCGTTGGCGAGGGTGGTCTGGCGGGCGACGACTGCGGTGGCGTTCATGACATCAACGCTATGGAGGTTGAATCCCCAGATGAACGTTCGCTTCGGGCGGACATTTGATATTTTCGGACAATGGCCGCCGCAGTTGCACCCGCCTGGGCAGTGCCTCGTGGGACCGAAGGTGTCCGGATCATGGCGAAGGGTGTCGCCGGACGCATGACCACTGCCGACCTTCTGTCGGGTACCGGATTGACCGAAGCGGACCTCGTCGACGAAACCGCGGAGATCTGGCCCCACCAGGAGTTCGCTGTCGTGCGGAACATCATCGGTCAGCTCGGCGATTGTCCAGGTCAGGGCATCGAGATCGGGCTGTTCAGCACCTTCGGCCGCGCCGGGATCGTCGGCTTCACGTTTCTGGCCAGTGCGACCGTCCGCGAGGGGCTCGAGCGCATTGCTCCCTACCTGGCGCTCTCGCCGTCACACGTCCGGCTGTCGGTCGAGGTGGCCGACACCCACTCATACATCGTCGCCGACGACACCGACATCCCCGCCGATGTGCGATCGTTCATCGTCGAGCGCGACCTTGCCGGAATCGGGGCGGTGTTGCAGGGAGCCAACGTGCTGCTGTCCCCGGACTGGTTCGAAACCACGCTCGGCGAGGACCGTGCCGAACGCCTCGTCCGGACCTGGTCGTCAACGGCCGAGGTCCGGCCAAACCAGCCAGTCAACCGGATTGCGGGCCCTCGTGACATGCTCGATGCCGAGCTACCGCAGGCAGATCCGAACATGGCCAGACTGTTCGAGCGACAGTGCGCCGAGTTGCTCGATCGACGGCTCGCACGGGTCGGGGTGTCGGGCCAGGTTCGCAGCCGACTGCTGCACGATCCCAGTCACTTCCCGTCCATGGAGTCCGTTGCGGCCGAACTCCACCTCGACCCCCGGACACTCCGGCGCCGACTGACGGAAGAGGGCACCTCGTTCCGCGCACTCGTCGACGATGTTCGCCGCACCCTCGCGGAGAGTCTGCTTGCCGAGGCCGTGACGATCGATGCGATCGCCCTGCGTCTCGGCTATGCGGAGACGGCGAGCTTCACGCATGCCTTCACCCGTTGGACCGGCATGTCGCCGAGCCGGTGGCGTGCACAACTGCGCCGACGGTAGCCCAGACTTTCGCTGGTTTGGGCACGCGTTCGTCGCCGGTAGAATCGACCCTTGGCCCAACCCACAGGAGTTTCGTTTGATCACCGCCACCGACCTCGAGGTTCGCGCCGGTGTCCGGACTCTGCTGACAGCGCCGGGTCCGGCGCTGCGCGTGCAGGCAGGTGACCGCATCGGTCTCGTCGGTCGTAACGGTGCCGGCAAGACCACGACTCTCCGCATTCTGGCTGGTGAGGGCGAGCCGTATGCCGGGACCGTCGTGCGATCCGGCGATCTCGGCTACCTCCCGCAGGACCCGCGCGAAGGCGACCTCGACGTGTTGGCGAAGGACCGAGTGCTCTCGGCCCGCGGCCTCGACAGCCTCCTGCGCAAGCTCGAAAAGCTGCACGTCCTCATGGCCGAACTCGTAGACGACGCCGAGCGAGACCGTGCGATCCGCGAATACGGGCAGGTTGAAGAGCGATTTTCCTCACTCGGCGGCTACGTCGCCGAGAGTGAAGCGGCCCGGATCTGCCACAGTCTGGCGCTCCCGGATCGGGTGCTCGCACAGCCCCTTCGCACACTCTCCGGCGGTCAGCGCCGCCGCGTGGAGTTGGCCCGCATTCTGTTCGCCGCCTCGGACGGCAGCGGCGGCCGCTCGGATACGGTCCTACTGCTCGACGAGCCTACGAACCACCTCGACGCCGACTCCATCACGTGGCTGCGCGGCTTCCTCCAGCAGCACGACGGCGGACTCATCGTCATCAGCCACGACGTCGAACTGCTCGGTGATGTCGTGAACAAGGTGTGGTTCCTCGACGCGGTTCGCGGCGAGGCGGACATCTACAACATGGGTTGGCAGCGCTACCTCGACGCGCGCGCGACCGACGAGCAGCGTCGTCGTCGCGAACGTGCGAACGCCGAGAAGAAGGCGTCCGCACTGCACAAGCAGGCCGCCAAGCTCGGCGCGAAGGCCACCAAGGCGACCGCTGCGCAGAACATGGCCAAGCGTGCCGACAAGTTGATCGCCCAGCTCGACGACGTTCGCGTCGCCGACAAGGTCGCGCGCATCCGCTTCCCGCATCCGGCGCCGTGCGGCAAGACCCCGCTCATGGCGAGCGGTCTCACGAAGATGTATGGCTCGCTCGAAGTCTGGACCGGCGTCGATCTCGCGATCGACAAGGGGAGTCGCGTGGTTGTTCTCGGCCTCAACGGTGCGGGAAAGACGACCCTGCTACGAGTTCTCGCGGGTGTCGAAACCCCCGAGGGCGGCAAAATCGAGCCGGGCTACGGCCTCAAGGTGGGCTACTTCGCGCAGGAGCACGACACCATCGACGGCGATGCGTCGGTGTGGGAGAACATCCGCCACATGGCGCCCGATGCGGGGGAGCAGGACCTGCGCGGACTCCTCGGTGCGTTCATGTTCTCGGGGCCGCAGCTCGATCAACCCGCCGGGACTCTTTCCGGTGGTGAGAAGACGCGTCTCGCGCTCGCCGGACTGGTGTCGTCGGCTGCGAATGTGTTGCTTCTCGATGAGCCCACCAACAACCTCGACCCCATTTCGCGCGAGCAGGTTCTGGACGCTCTGCGCAGCTACGAAGGGGCGGTCGTCCTCGTGACGCACGACCCGGGCGCCGCCGACGCGTTGTCTCCGGAGCGTGTCATCCTGCTACCGGACGGCACCGAAGACCATTGGTCCGCCGACTACCTGGAGCTCATTCAGCTCGCCTAGGTGTACCCGGCCACTACGTTGGTGACAGTCGGCTGATCGGGGGTCTGCCTCCGAGTGCGCTGTGACGGCGTTCAGTGTTGTAGGCGTGGAGCCACGGCGCAAGCGCCTCTGCCCGGTCGGTGTTGTTTGTGAACG
>JAJFUQ010000021.1 GCA_021372355.1 Nocardiaceae bacterium
CCGCGATCAACGCAGTACGCGCCACTCGCGTTGTCGTTTTACGCATCGGTCTGGTAGCCCTTCGTCGGAATTGAACATCGGAAGATTACTCAATTCATTGATCGAATTCCCAATGCAAACCTGCAGGTCAGGGGCTGCGACGTCGGCCACGAAGCATGAATTCCGCGACAATTCCGCACGAAATCAGATCAGAATTCACTATTTGACCTGCGCGTTTCTCGCCGCCCGGAAAGCCGTTGATCCGTCAAATCCACCATTCGGGACGGCACCGCGCCGGCACGGTCGATAGCAAACCCGATCCGTGCAGGAAGCGGGCTTGCCGGACAGCTCAGCTAATTGCGGTGCCGCACCCCGAGCGTGAGCTATCTCTCAAAACAGCAGACGCGCGTTTAGACGACGCATTCGAACGAATTGATCTTCCACGAACCGTCGGTCTTGACGAGTCCCAGGTCGATTTCGATGGACATGTAGTCGTAGTTACCGCGCACCCACATCGTGGCGGTGTCGCCGTCGATCTTCGGCGTCGAGAACGTGTATTCGGAGTACTTGAGCGGGTTCTGGCTGCACGTCACGAGGTCCGCACCCGGCCGCTGGCGCAGCGCATCCGCGGCGGCCGGCGTGATGTACCCCAACTGCACCCAGTACTCGCGCGGACGCGTGTGGTCGTCGAGGTACGTCCCGTAGAACTCCTGGATCTTCCGGCCGACTGCCTGCGGATCCGGCACCCCGGCCGACGTCGCCGCCGTTCTCGAGTTACTCGCCGCGGTCGCGTCGACAGTCCGCGGCGCACACGCACTCATGGCACAGCCCACGATCGCCACCGCTATGCAGAAGCTATGCACCATGGCGATTCGCACGGACAGATGCTACGCACGCACCGCGCGGTCATACAGGCCAACGGCGATAACGGAAAGGTTGTATTCAGACATCTGTCCCGCACGCGGGTAATCGGCATGGCTCGCCGCGCCCTTGCGCATCACCCCGTCGGGGCTCAGCCCCGCCGTGACGGACAACTTCTCGAAGTGCGCGTCCCCTGGCGAGGGCCCGAAACGATGTGTCCGCCCGAGGTGTGCGATCCAGTCCTCGGGCGACTGCATGACACACCCGTGCCCGGGCGGCAGTCCGAGGTTCGACTCATCGGCTGCGTTGACACCTGGCGATCCGTAGAACACCGCATCGCGTACCGGCTGGCCCGGGTGCGGATCCTGCAATGACAGGCCGACCGTCAACGAACCGTACGAATGCCCGAACAAGGACAGGTGCGGAAGCTGCTGCGTGCTCGCCACCCGAAGGCCGTCGCAGAACCGAGCGAGTTTGTTGGCGCCGGACAGCGCACTCTGCTTCTGCGCTGCTTTCACCCACACGAGGTACTTCGCGCCGGGTTCAGGACCCTCATGTTGCGGCGGCTCGTAGTCGATCCACGCGATGCAGGCGAGCGTCTCACCCCCACGTCCGGCCAGACTCAATTGCTTGAGTCCTTCGGTTTGGAGCGACTGTGCCTGGTTGACCATCACTTCCATCGAAGCGTCGACGTTGGTGTCGACCCCCGGAACGGTGATCGAGATGTGGTCGGCGGTGTCGGGATCGCCGATCGCAAAGGCCGCCATCGCCCACTGCCCGGACAGCAGATCGACCGCCATCAGCTTCGCCTCGGGAATTCGGATCAAGATGCCCCTGATCCGAGCCATCGCCTTGAGCTTGCGTTCCGTGTACCAGAGCTCGACTGACTCCGCGGATGGCGCGAGCCGAAAGCGGTTCGGAACCGGCATCCGGTCACGCAACTCCTGTGCACGAGCCTCGAGCCGCGTCTGCTCACCGGGAAGCTGGCTGACATTCGCGCGGTGCCGGACTTCGCACGGCAAACCATCGGCATGACCGACCCAAACAGCGTTGCTGGCCAACAGCTCCTCACGGCCGGAATCGGACAGATCATCCCAAAAGCGACGATTGTCCTTCGGCAGCGCAAGACGATCCGGCGTAGTCAGCACACGTCAACAAATACCCAATGTCTGGTGCGCATCCAAGGTTTGCCGAATCAAGAAAACGCCGCAGGTGCCCGGCGTACGGTCAGCACTACCTAAAGCAGCAAATGGGGAGGTTGCAATGGGCCTGGTGCAGAAAGCCGGGATCGACGAAATCGTCAGGAAAGCGACGCGGTCAGGACTCAGTACGGCCGTTCTGCCGGACTATGTGGTGGCTGCCGTGAACAAGAGTCTGGCCGCCGCCGCTGCGGGCGACGTCAGCGGCGTCATCTCGAGCTCGAGCGAGGTGTTCTCGTCCGGCCTGACCGCCGCGACAGGCCTCGGAAACGCACTCACCGGCAAGGTCCTCGGCGCGCTCAAGACCAAGCCGGAGGCTGCGCCGGCCCCTTCCGTCGTGGAAGCCGCGCAGCACGCCGTGGCCGAGCCCGCCGTGGCCGCGCCCGCACCTCCCCCGGCAGCGCCGATGTCCGCCAAGCCGATCCCCGACCAAGAGCCCGTCGACTACATGCGGGCCCCGCAGTACTTCCTGCACTCACAGGGGTGCGGCTACGAGAACGCCTACGAGATGATCTCGAGCGAGCTGCTGCTCGACGGTTCGGCCCGCCTCAACCTCGCGACGTTCTGCACGACGCAGATGCCGGCGTTGGCGGACCGGCTGATGGCCGAGACCGCCGACAAGAACATGATCGACAAGGACGAGTACCCGCAGACCGCCGAGATGGAGTCGCGCTGCGTCAACATCATCAGCAACCTGTGGAACTCCCCCGCCGGTGAGAACGCGATGGGGTGCTCGACGACTGGCTCGTCCGAGGCGGTCATGCTCGCCGGACTGGCGATGAAGTGGCGGTGGCGCCAGAAGATGAAGGCCCAAGGCAAGGACACGTCGCGGCCGAACCTCGTCACCGGCGCAAACGTTCAGGTCTGCTGGGACAAGTTCATGCGGTACTTCGACGTCGAAGAGCGCCTCGTTCCGCTCGACGGCGACAACCTGTGTCTCACCGCGGACAAGTTGAAGGACTACGTCGACGAGAACACGATCGGTGTCGCCACGGTCCTCGGTTCGACGTTCGACGGACGGTACGAGCCCTTCGCCGAGATCGCCGCCGAACTCGACCGCATCCAAGAGGAGACCGGTCTCGACATCCCGCTGCACATCGACGCCGCGTCGGGTGGTTTCGTCGCGCCGTTCATCCAACCCGAACTGATCTGGGACTTCCGCATCCCGCGCGTGGTGTCGATCAACGCGTCGGGCCACAAGTACGGGCTCGTCTATCCGGGCGTCGGCTGGGTTGTCTGGCGCACGCCGGAATACCTGCCCGAGGAACTCATCTTCAACGTCAACTACCTCGGCGGTGACATGCCGACGTTCTCGCTCAACTTCTCGCGGCCCGGCAGCGAAGTCGTTGCGCAGTACTTCATGTTCACGGCGCTGGGCTTCGAGGGCTACCGGAAGGTCCAGCAACAGAGTGCGGACGTCGCCCAGTATCTGGCGATCGAGGTCGAGAAGATCGGTCCGTACGAGCTCGTCACGCGCGGGACCGATCTCCCGGTGTTCGCGTTCAAGCTGAAGGACAGCGTCAAGAACTACACGGTCTTCGATGTGTCCGATCGCCTGCGGGAACGCGGATGGCAGGTGCCGGCCTACACGTTCCCGGCCAATCGTGAGGATCTCGCCGTTTTGCGCGTCGTCGTCCGCGCGGGCATGTCGCACGACATGGCCGACCTCCTGCTCGCGGACCTGAAGAAGTACACGGCGAAGCTCGAAGCGATGCACGCGCCGATGCCGTCGATCCTCAGCAGCGTGGACAAGCTCTTCGCGCACTGAGACGAACAGGTCCATGGTCGGCGATGGTGCCGACCATGGACCTGTTTCCCCATCTCCCTAGGCCGGCGCCGATCCCGTGTGCTTCGCGGTATCGATGTAGTGGCGCATCGACGACACCTGTCCGTGCTCGTCGAAGGTCCACAGGTGCAGTTCCTCGTCGCGGATGCGAGTCCCGTCCGGGGCCGTGAACTCGATCGTGATCATCGCGACGGCGCGACGGTCATTGCTCATGACGTCCTCGACCGTGAATTCGTGGAAGGTGTAGCCCGCACCGAGAATGGCGAACAGTTCACCGACCTCCGCACGTCCGCGGCGCGGACGGAAATGGGACAGGTTCGCGCGGCTCTGCGCCCAGTTATCGGCCCAGTCCGCGTCCCACGAGACGTCCTCGGCGAGCCGGTCGAGGATCGCCGGGATGTCGCCGGAGCCGAATGCGGCATAGATCGCTTCGACGGTGCTGCGGGTGTCGGTCGGGGTGGTGATCACGTTTGGCTCCTCGCTCGTTGTTATGACGAGCAAAGAGTGCGCTCAGCGACGTGGGTCACACATCGGTCGTTCGACCTATTAGTCGACGAGGAGTCCGTGCTGCATCGCGAACACCGCGATGCCCGGCCGGGTGCGAACGCCGGTCTTGTCGTACACGTGCGCCAGGTGATGACCTACGGTGCGATCGGAGATGCACAGCACCGCCGCGATCTCCCGGTTGGTCTTGCCCCGGACGGCCAACCGTAGAACATCGACCTCTCGGCTGGTCAGGTCGCACGGGTAGGCGTTGCGCGGTTTCGGCATCCCCGCAGCTTCGAGAACTGCTCCGGCCGCTTCGCGGTCGATGCGGCCCGCCTTGACCTCGGCGTGAACGGTCGCGGCTGCATCGTCGATCTTCAGCGCCGGGCGGTGGGGTCGATCTTCGGTGAGCGCGGCGGTCAGGTCGGCCGCGGCGAGCAAACGGGCCGTCGCAGACACCTCGGCGCGCGACGCGCCATGCGGATAGCCGGAACCGTCGCACCGCTCGTGGTGCGAGGCCGCGTCGCGTGCGAACTGCTTGGTCGCCGGACAGCGCTGCAGAATGCGCCCGCTCCAATAGCTGTGCAGTCGAACGCGTTCCCAGTCGGCGACACCAAGGGGGCCCGGCCGATCCCAGATCTCGGCAGAGACCGCGACGCGGCCGATGTCCTGCACGAGTGCCGTCGCCCGGACCGCACTCAGGTCACTCATTCCCAGCAGACGGGCCGCGTCGGTCGCCAGTTGTGCGACGTGCATCGAATGCCCCAGCAAGTATCGGCCTTTGAGGTCGGCCACCATCGCGAAGGTCAGGCACAACCGGTCGACGTTCCCGAACGCGACTTTCGAACGCTCGCCGGGCTCGGCCGCGACGACGGCAGCGACGAGATCCGGGTGCTCGACGACGTCCAGCACGCTGGCTTCGAACCGGGCCGCCAACGCGGGGTCCAGCTGCCCACCGGCTCGTGCGCGCACCTCCGCGACGGCGAGTTCCCGGCCACCGGTCGCCGCGGCGAGAACCGCCTGCTCGGCGATGTGCACGATGCGCGTCGGCAGAGCGATCTGCTCACCGCTGAGTCCATTGGGTAGCCCCAAGCCGTCCCAACGTTCATAGACCTGGTCGAGCGCGTGGATCGCGCCATCGTCGAGCGTCAGGCCGGCGCCCAGCACCCGGCTCACCTCGCAGCCGGCACGCGTCGCGACCGGGCCGACGGTCGGCGCGAGGTCGACGAACCGCTGCGCCAGTTCCGACTGTCGGCCGGGGACCCACTCGCCGAATCGGGATAGTTGATAGCTCAAGACGTCAGGGCGTCCTACATCGAGCACGTGGAACGCGGATTGGAACGCGACGTCGTCCACGAAGAGTTCGGCGCTCTCGGATGCGTTGCTCGTGCACCCGATCCCCCGCAGCAGCGCCGCGTGATAGGTGGCCCGGCGATCGCGTTCGTCGAGGCCGAGATCCCGCGCCAAGGCGTCGGCAACGAGACAGGTCTGCAGACTCTTCTCGAAATGCACTCCGGTCGCGACATCGGTCGCCAGCGCGAGCGCGGAGAGCACCTCAGCAACGCTGATCATCGACGACGGCGAGATCGTGGACACCCGGGAATCCTACGCACAGAAAAGCCGCCCGGCTCGGGGGATCGAGCCAGGCGGCAGTCCGTGCGTCCCGCATGGTCAGCGGGACCGGTGGTCAGAAGCGGACGACTCCGTCGACTCCGTAGTTCGACATGGCGTCGATGATCACGCCGGTGCCCTCGTTGAGGGCGTGGACGATCTGGCCATTGCCGATGTAGATGCCGACGTGCCCGCCGCCGTACATGACGACGATGTCGCCGGGCTGGATGGCATCGAGGCTGACCGGGGTACCGGCTGCCCACTGCTCGCTACTGGTACGCGGGATCGACTTGCCGGCCTGCGCGTAGGACCACTGCACGAGGCCCGAGCAGTCGAATGCCGACGGACCGTTTGCGCCGTAGACGTAAGGCGAGCCGGCCTTACCGGTGGCGAAGTCGACGACCGACGAGACGGCGGCGATGATCGGAGCGACGATCTCCTGAACGGGCTCCGGGACCACGACCGGCGGCGGTGCCGGGATGAACGGCGCGACCGCGGCCGCCTTCGTGTTGTTTTCGGTGTACCACGTAGCGGGCAAGACTGACGAAGCGTGAGCCGGTGGCTTCTGCGCCGTGGCCGGAGCCGTTGCGGCTGCAGTGAAGAGCCCCGCAATCAGAGCGGTGCTGACCGCGCGCTTGATCGACTTGGATGCCATTGGTTTCGGTTCCTCCGTGGTCAACCGGGTGCCAGGGCACCCGGCGGGGCGGCGACGATGCCTACCCCTGGAGCGCGAGCTTCAAACTGGTTTGTTCCAGCCCGCAGAATCACGGTGAACATTAACCAGTGAATTCGGAATCTTCATCACGAAACAATTACGACGCACCATTGTGGAATAGGCCACAAATGCTGATCTTGGTGCAATTAGCCGGGTGTTCGCTATTCAAAAACCGGCCACTAGCTGCAGTTACGTCCAAGATAGGAATTCCGGAAGAATGTCAACGGAACAATCCGGACACCGCGCAGCACGAACCGCCGCCCGCATTCGCATGGTTCGTGCAGGTCAGCGTGTGTCCGTGAGGTGTTTCCCGCGACGATAATCGGTAAACGAAGTGTGGTCTATCTCTCATTCCGAGAGCATGGGCGTGCCCAAGGCGTGTTAGGACGCCCAGCTGCCGTTGGCGAATCGACGTTCGAAGGCGAAGCGCATCGCCGCGAGCTGGGTGTACGGAGCGCGCAGCATGCCTTTCGCGGTGTTCTTTGCCGACCAACGGATCTCGGGTTCCGGCATCGTGTTGATCATGCCGACGAGGGCCTCGACCGCCACGGCGAGAACTTCGCGCTCCCCCATCTCGGCGAATCCACGGGCGCCATTTGCCGGCTGCAGCTCGTCGAGATCGCCGACGACGTCATATCCCGCCTCGACGATGTGCGCGATGATCGACGCCGACTTCTCGACCGCCCACTCGCGCGCATCCTCGGGAAGCGTCGGGAGTGCTTGGTCGTCGAGATGCGTCAGTACCGAGCCGATGAGCTGGTTCTTGACGACGTTCTCGTAACGCCACCAATCGATGTTGCCGCGCACGCGCTGATTGACGAGGCGCAGAACTTCGAGTCCACCGACACCGAGCGAGGAGTTCGAGAATTCGACCTCGAGCGGAAGAAATGATCCATCGATACCGAGCACCGACAAGAAGCGATCCCACAGCAGCCCAGTCCCCGAACTGCTCGACGGCACCGTGACCACGTGCATGCGATCAGCCGGAACAACCGAACCCCACGTCGACAGAATTCGGGTGACGTCCTGGAACTCCCAGAACGGGTCGGTCGCCGGATTCTCCGACGCGACGTCGGCGACGAACTGCTCGAAGCTCGTCGTGTACTGGTTCTTGATGTTCTCCTGCCACACCGAAGGAATCTGGCGGGCGAGATCACGCGCCGCGACGATGACGTGAACTTCGGCGAAGTCGAGCTTCTGAACGAGTTCCTGAACGCGCTCGACGCTGGCGTTGGCGAATAGCTCGTGCGACAGCAGCGAGGTGCGTGGCCAATGGCGGATCTCGTTGACAAGTTTGTCGAGGATGCCGTGGTAGGCCGGGTTCGCCCAGTCGAGGTAGCGCTCCGGCTGCAGGTGAGTCGCCGCCTGGAAGTGCGCATCGTGCGTTTCGCCTGGGTACAGCAGACCGCCACGGAGCGCCGCACGGCGGTTACGCCACAGGCGGTCCTGAATGTACGTCGAGCCCGTCTTCGGGAGGCCGATGTGGATGAAGACCCGCTGGCGCGGTATCCGCTGCAGGCCCAACGCCGATGCCTTCATTCATTCACCCCAGCGGTCGATCTTTGCTGTTCCTTCAGCAACAGACGATAGGGATGTGACTTGTGAGGCAGCTGCGGTGACACTTTCCCACCGGTGTTCGTGATGAATTTGTGACTTGCGTTACAAGGGAGCTCTGACCAGGCGAAAGCTGCTAGAACACGGAAGCGAGGCCCATCAAGGGGACCTTCGACTCTGCCGAGGGCAGCGGCCGTCGCGTCATATGAAGTGCAGGTCCGCGGGGTCGGGCTGTGAGACGTGTCGGAGACTCGATGGGTGAGATGAAGTTTCTAGCCGGTGTACCTCGGTTCGTTTTCTTCACCGGCAAGGGCGGAGTGGGTAAAACCTCGGTCGCCTGCGCAGCAGCGGTTCAGCTTGCACGTGCGGGTCGGCGCGTACTCCTGGTGTCGACTGACCCGGCATCGAATGTCGGTCAGGTGTTCGGCATGCACATCGGCAACACCGTCACCCCGATCGACTCCGTGCCCGGCTTGTGGGCCTTGGAAATCGACCCTGAGCAGGCGGTGACCGCGTATCGGGAACGGATCATCGCACCGATGCGGGCCGTGGTACCGGACTCCGACATCGCCGCGATGGCTGAGCAACTGTCGGGATCGTGTACCACCGAGATCGCGTCGTTCAACGAGTTCACCGCCCTGCTCTCCGATGAGGGCGGCGTCTACGACCACATACTGTTCGACACCGCTCCGACCGGGCACACCATTCGCCTGCTCCAACTCCCGGGAAACTGGAGCCAGTTCCTCACCGCTGGCGGAGAAGCGAGTTGTCTAGGACCGCTGTCGGGCCTGGACAAGCACAAAGCTGTCTACGCTGCCGCGGTCGCCGCTCTGCGTGACCCGCTTCGCACGCGACTGGTACTGGTCGCCCGTCCGTCGCGGTCAGCGTTGACCGAGATCGCCCGCACTCGCGCCGAACTCGAGACCGTGGGGCTTGACGACCAATACGTGCTGATCAATGGCGTGCTGCCGCCCACGGCCGACCTCAACGATCCGCTCGCGGTGGCCATCGCACGCCGCGAACAGGCCGCGGTCGCCGACATGCCGGCATGTGTCGCGCAGTTGCCGCGGGATCTAGTCGAACTCAAAGCCACCAACATTGTCGGCGTCGACGCGCTGGCGACCTTGTTCGATCCCACACCGCCCGTCGGCGGTGAGCATGGTCCCGCAACTGAGACGACGCCCGCCATAGCGGATGCACCGCTGTCTGTGCTGATCGACGACATCGAAGCAGGCGGCCCGTGCCTCATCATGTGCATGGGTAAAGGCGGGGTCGGAAAGACAACCGTCGCCGGCGCGGTGGCAGTCGCCCTGGCCCAGCGCGGCCACGACGTGCACCTGTCGACGACCGACCCCGCGGCCAACCTCGCCGAAACCGTCGGCGGGGAACTCGAACACCTTCAGGTCTCTCGGATCGACCCAGCGCGGGCCGTCGCGGATTACCGCGCCCGCGTCATGGCAGCCAAAGGCGCCAAGCTCGACGACGCCGGCCGCGCGGCACTCACCGAAGACCTGCAATCACCATGCACCGCCGAGATTGCGGTGTTCCAGGCGTTCTCACACGTCATCGCCGATTCGAGGCACCGGTTCGTCGTTCTGGACACCGCCCCCACCGGCCATACGCTGCTGCTTCTCGATGCCACGGGCTCCTATCACCGCGACATCGTCCGCCAGATGGCACCGGGCGCCAGGTTCATCACGCCGCTCATGCGACTACAAGACCCAGCCTTCACGAAAGTCCTGCTCATCACGCTGCCCGAGACAACTCCCGTCCTCGAGGCAGCAGAGATGCAGAACGACCTCGAACGGGCCGGCATCCACCCGTGGGCCTGGATCATCAACAACAGCCTCGCCGCGGCCATGCCGAATGATCCGCTGCTGCGTCGCCGGGCGGCGGCCGAGGTCGGCCAAATTCACACGGTGGCCACTATGAGCGATCGGTATGCGGCCATCCCGGCAATGGCCGATGAACCCGTCGGCATCCCCGCATTGGCGGCACTCGCCCGGTCTCGATCGACTTCTCTGGATACGCCACAGTCGCCGCAACCTCTCTGAATCGAGAGTGTTGCGACGACTGGGTGGTTGAGTCAGTGGGTGGCGATCAGAGGTACGAGCCACACGACGGCCAGGCACCTGCACCCTGGTCGGCGAGAACCTTCTCACCGATGGCGATCTGCTGGTCGCGGCTCGCTTGGTCAGCGCGCTCGGCGTAGCTTCCGCCGCCATAGGCAGCCCAGGTGCTCTGCGAGAACTGCAGTCCGCCGTAGTAG
>JAJFUQ010000022.1 GCA_021372355.1 Nocardiaceae bacterium
GCGAAGTCGATCGCCTCCGCCCAGTCCTCGAGCTGTCGGTCGATGTCGAGCAACTGCCGAGGCTCACCGCCGCTGCCGCCGAAATGCCGATAGTCGAACACGAGGCAGATGAAGCCCGCGGCCGTGAATCGACTCGCATAGGCGTCGAGGCCCATCTCCTTGACCGCGCCGAGTCCATGGCCGAGCACGATGACCGGGCGCGGTCCATCGAAGCCGTCAGGCCGGTAGAGCCAAGCGGCACACGTGGTTCCGTGGGAGTCGAACGTGACATCGGTCCTGGTCGGCATACATCGATTATCACCGGATCAGGCGTTCACCGACTCCAGTTCCTCCGGTTCCGGCTCTGGCTCGGGCACCGGCTTGGGCAGGAACGCGTAGATCAGACACACCGCCCCGAACAGCAGGTACCCGAGGGCGACCTTCGGCTCGGCGGCCCAGGCGACCGCGGGTGCATGGATGAGTCCGATGAAGCTCATCGCCGCACCGACTGCCGACGCGACCGCCGCGTGGATGAACTTCTTCTCGATGACGAACACGGTCATCGAGCCCAAGACCAATCCCGCGAGAATCGCACCTTGCCCGAGTGTCAGCAGTCCGTCGTAAACGACTCCGGCATTGCCCAACGCCGCGGCACCGACCTTGTCGGCGCTGGTCCCCGCTGCCGCCAGAGCGTTGTCGATAAGCCCGCTCGCCCACTGCGCCAGGTTCGGCAGCAGCGCCGCGACAACCGCGATGGCGTGTGTCTTCGGCACCGCTTGGAACGCCTGGGCGCCGATGAGCAGACCGATGTACAGCAGAATCGGCACGATCGCCGGTATCGGGAGCAGGGTCGCGAGCACCCCGAACAGCCCGAGGAAACACAGCAGTCCAATCGCCGCACCCGCAGCGAGCGAGTATCCGACGCGACCGCCCGCGTCCTTCCAACCCGGGTGCCCGATGTAGACCGCGGGCGGGAACGGCGAACCGAACGCCGAACCGATGACCGCGCCGGCGCCGTCCGCGAGCAGGACGCTACGGAGGTTGTAACTGTCCCCCGCCGCGGCCGCGCTCTCGACGTTGCTCATCGCCTCGGTGAAGTTGTAGACACCCAGCGGAATCGCGGTGCCGAGCAGTGGCGCAAGGTCTTTCAGCCCGTTGAACAGCATGTCCACGCGCAGGTCCGGAAGCCCGAGTGCAACCTGCTTGACTGCCTCACCAACGTCTGGAGCGGACATGAAGCCGCCCGCCCAGCCGATCGCGGTTCCCACCAACAGAGCCGCGAGGCCCACGGGGATGTTGCCCGGCAGCTTCACGTCGGTGAAGAACCCGATGAGGATGATCGCCAACACCGGCAGGCCGATCCACGCCGCTTCCCACATCTGGGCGGCTGGACGCATCGAGATGAACGTGATCGAAATGCCTGCCAGCGTTCCCAACATCGCTGCCCGGGGCGTCAACTTGCGGATGTACGGTCCGACGAACGCGCCGATCATGACGATGACGCCGATGAGGAAGGCCCAGGCCAGACCTGCCTGCCAGGCCTGCATCGGGTCCTTGGTGGACAGATAGACCGGCAGCATCACGACGAACACGACGATGAACATGTGCGGCACGCTCGGCCCGTAGGGCAGACCGGTGACGTCGGTGCGGTTCTCCCGCTTGGCGAGGTTTCGGGCCAGGACCGTGTAGTACAGATTGCCGAGCACCAAGGCAACGCCGAGCGCCGGCAGGATGGTGCCGAGCACGTCCGAACTGGGAACCTTGATGACGAAGATCATCAGCGTCGTCAGAGTGAGGACGTTGACCAGGATGTTGAACCCGAGGCCAAACGAGGCGTTCACGTCACCGCGCGTCCACAGCGGCAATTTCACGGGCGCGCTCACAGTGCGATCTCCATGAATTCGCTGGTGATCGCGCCGCGGACCGCCGCGCTGTCGGCGACCCAGCCGAAAATGCCACCCTGGGCCGCGACCATTTCCAGTCCAACCCGGTGGAATTCGGGGAAATACGATCCGACGCAATCGGATACGACGAGGCAGTCGTATCCGCGGTCGTTGGCTTCGCGAACGGTCGTGTGCACGCAGACTTCCGTCGTCACACCCGTGACGATGAGTTGTTCGATCCGCTCGGCCTCGAGGATGGTTTCAAAGTCGGTGCCGTAGAACGCGCCCTTGCCGGGCTTGTCGACGATGTACTCACCGCGTGCAGGCTTGAGTTCGTCGATGAAGTCGTGGCCGTACTCACCCCGGACGAGAATGCGGCCGAACCGGCCCGTGTCGCCGATGCGCTGGGATGGACTGCCGCGTCGAAGTTTGGCGGGTGGACAGTCCGACAGATCCGGCCGGTGTCCCTCGCGAGTATGGACGATCGTCATCCCGGCTGCGCGGCAGTCATCGAGCAGGCCGGACAGCGGAGCGACGACTTTCCGCAGTTGATAGACGTCGTTGCCCAAGGATTCGCCGAAGCCGCCGGGCAGGAGGAAATCGCGCTGCATGTCGATGAGGACAAGCGCGGTCGTTTCGACGTCGAAAGGAAAAGGCGACGGGTGTGCTGGGATCATGCGAACTCCTGGGGCGAGCGGAGTGACGGGGGTGTCATTGCAGAGACGTCTGCAGCGCGGCTGCGACATGCAGAACGGTGTCGTCCGACAGCGCCGGCCCGAGGACCATGGCACTGGCCGGACGGCCGTCTTCGGTGAGTCCTGCGGGGACCGAAATCCCGACCAGGTCCAGCAGATTGCCGAAGTGTGTGTAATGCCCGAGCATCGTGTTGCAGCCGATCGGGTTGGCCAACACGTCCTCGACCGTGAACGTCGTGCCGATCGTCGGCACGACCATGACGTCCATGCCGCGCCACAGACGGGCGACCTCGGACTTGAGTACCTGGAGGCGCTGCTGAGCGCGGAACGCGTCGACCGCCGTGAATTTGTGTCCACTGCGAAGGATCTCGCGAACCACCGGATGAATGGATTCGGGTGATTCGGTCAGGAGCTCGGAGAATTCGACGAGGCGCTCCGCGACCCACGGCCCCTGATACAGCAGCTCGCCGGCGGCGAGGAACGGCTGCAGCGAGACCTCGACGGTCTTGAAGTCGTCCGCGATCGCGTCCCGGGCTCGCGTATGGGCGATTCGCATGGGTTCGTCGCCGAAGAAGCTCAACTCATCGCTCGGCGGCAGGCCGATACGCAACTCCCGGCCGTCATAGGCCGGCCCGCGGGCGCGGCTCCACTCGTAGCTGTCGTCCGGAGCCGCGATGACGTCGAAAACCGTGCGAATATCCGCGACCGTGCCCGCCATCAGCGTGACGCAGTCGAGTGACTTGCAGGCCGGCACCAGCCCGACCGCGCTGATCAATCCGCGCGACGGCTTGAACCCGACGATCCCGTTGAGCGCGGCCGGTACCCGCCCCGAACCCGCGGTATCGGTGGCGACGGCAAAGGGCACTTCGCCGAGCGCGACGGCGAGTGCGGACCCCGAACTCGAACCTCCCGAGATCAGATCGTTTCCGTAGACGCTCCGAGGAATCGTGTACGCGGTCCGCGTCCCGTTGAGTCCGGTCGCGAGCTGATCGAGGTTCGTCTTGCCGACATACAACGCGCCCGCATCGAGCAACCGCTGAACCGCGGGAGCCGTGGATTCGGCAACGTACGCAAAATCGGGGCACGCGAGGGTGGTCGGCTGTCCGGAGACGTCGATGCTGTCTTTGACGGCGAAGGGCACTCCGTACAACGGCACGTCCGGCGACCACGAGACACCGGCCTGTTCGAGAAGCGTCTGCCGGCCGACATAAGTGATCCAGGTGCCGTCGTCACCGCGCGCCTCGATCGCATCGGCGACCCGCGAGGCCGTCGTTCCGGGTGAACCGGCGCCGCGATGATCGGCCAGAATCTGGTCGATGGTCGGGCCGGGACGTGGGCCGGCGGTGCCGTCAGGGCGGTACATGAGGAGAGTCTTTTCCCAGCGTATGGCGGCCGTGGAAAGGCTCTGTGTCCATCGTGTTGCCCGTGTGAAATTCATGCTTCACAGCCACTGTCGTCGCACCGTGAGCTCGCCGATACTGGCTCTATGGAACGCGTCATCGCAGATGCTTCGCAGGTACCGCTCGCGCCGAGCGTGGATTGGCCGTGGCTCGAAAGGGTCCGCGCTCTGCGTGCATTCAACTCGGGTCCAGCGCGTCTTCGGGACGCCGCCGGGCCAGTGGTGATGCTCTACGTCGGACCGAAGGCATTCACGCCGGTCTTCGCTGCGGTGACGTCACCCCAGGGTGCCCGCGACGTGCTCGCCGGAGCGGACGGGGCATTCGAGAAAGAGATGATCGTTCACCGCGAGTTCCGTCAGTGGCTCGGTCTGAATGTCTTCTCGCTGACCCACGAGCCGTGGATACCGCGCCGTCGCGCACTGCAACCGGTGTTCACGAAGCAGAACGTCCGCCACTTCGCGGGGCAGATGGTGACCTCCGCGTCAATGCGGCCCAGCTGGGCGAGTCGCTCGAGGACCTCCTGCACTTCGTCACGAGTCGCGCGTTGGCGCCCGCCCGCGCTCCGCACTGGCTGCCCTCGCCGGCGCGCCGGCGATTCCGACGGGCGCATGCCGTCACACTTCGGATCATCAACGATGCCGTCGATGCCGTTATCGACGATCCGTCTCGCGCGGCGCCCCTCGTCCGCCAGGTGCTCGAGGCCACCGATCCGGAGACCGGGCGCAAGTTGACCCGGAGCGAGGTGGCCAATGAGCTCCTGGCCTTCGCCTTCGCCGGTCACGACACCACAGCGACCACGCTGACCTTCGCGCTGTGGCAGTTGGGTCGTAACCCAGACCTGCAGAATCGCGTCGCGCTCGAAGCGTCCGCGGTCGGCGATCGACCACTCACCGCCCTCGACGTTCCGAATATTCCACTCACCGTTGCCGTCATTCATGAGGCTCTGCGGATGTTTCCCCCGGCACCCGCCATCGGTCGGATGGCCATGCGCGATGTGGTCGTCGACGGATTCCGCATCCCCGCCGGGACCAACGTTTTCGTCGGAGTCCATGCGTTGCATCACGATCCGGCGCTCTGGACCAATCCGGACGTCTTCGACCCCGACCGCTTCATGCCGGGCAACGGCGCGGGCCGGGACCGGTGGCAGTTCCTGCCATTCGGCGGTGGACCGCGAACGTGCATCGGCGATCACTTCGCGATGCTCGAGGCCACTCTGGCATTGGCGACCCTCGTACGGACGGCGACGTTCGAATCCGTGAGCACTGGAATCAAGGCCGCTCTTCCGTTCACGCAGACCGTCGACGGCCGGGTCGACGTGCGAGTCACCGCACGAACCTGAGGAGTCTGCGCGAACTTGTCGTAGGTATTGGGCAGACTGGGTCCCGTGCAGCTACCCGTCATGCCGCCCGTCAAGCCGATGCTCGCAAAGACCCACCCCGGAGTTCCGCGCGACCCCGGCCTGCTGTTCGAACCGAAGTGGGATGGATTCCGCTGCATCGTGTTCCGCGACGGCGACACGGTCGAACTCGGCTCTCGCAACGATCGCCCGCTCACGCGCTACTTCCCGGAACTGGTCGACCTGCTGAAGGAGGCCTTGCCGGAACGCTGTGTCGTCGACGGCGAGATCGTCATCGTGACCGGCCACGGCCTCGACTTCGACACCCTCCAAAACCGCCTGCACCCCGCCGAGTCCCGGGTGCGGAAGCTGGCGAAGGAGACGCCCGCGAGTTTCGTCGCGTTCGACCTTCTCGCGCTCGGCGACGAGGACGTCACCAGCAAGCCGTTCCGCGAGCGGCGTGCCCTGCTCGAATCGATGCTGGACTCGAACGAACTCAAGCGCGTGCACCTCACTCCCCTGACCGACGATCCGGATGTCGCGCAGGACTGGTTCACCCGATTCGAGGGCGCTGGTTTCGATGGCGTGATGGCCAAGTCTGGAGACCTGTCCTACCAGCAAGACAAGCGCGTCATGCTCAAGATCAAGCACGAGCGGACGGCGGACTGCGTCGTCGCCGGCTTCCGCTGGCACAAAGACGGCGAAGGCGTCGGGTCGCTGCTGCTCGGCCTTTTCGACGACGACGGCACGCTGCATCACGTCGGCGTCGCCGCGAGTTTCACTGCGGTCAAACGAAAGTCACTCGTCACCGAACTGGCACCACTCCGCGAGAACGCCTTGGAGTCGCATCCGTGGCGCGAGTGGGCGGACTTCATGGCCCAGCAGGCGGGCGGTCGAATGCCGGGCGGGTTGAGCCGGTGGAACAACGGCAAGGACTTGAGTTGGGAGCCCCTGCGTACCGAGCTCGTCGCCGAGGTTCGATACGAGCACCTGCAGTCCGGAAGGTTCCGCCACGGGGCTCGCCTCGTCCGCTTCCGCTCCGACCGCACGCCCGAGTCGTGCACGTACGCGCAGCTCGAGGAAGCCGCGCCCGCGGAGCTCGGTGAGATCTTCCAGGAAGTGAAGTGAGCGAGAGGAGCGCGGGAGCATCGCTGCGAGTACTGCAGCGCAGCGAGGAGCGGACCGTGCGACGGAGCGAACAGGAGACACGATGACCGAGATCGCCGGAGTCACGGTGTCGAGTCCGGAGAAGATCTATTTCCCCGCGACCGGCTGGACCAAGCTCGAGCTCGCGCAGTACTACGAAGCTGTCGCCGAGCCGCTCCTCGAGGCCCTCGGCGGGCGTCCCGTCATGATGGAGCGCTACCCCGAGGGTGCCGGCGGCCCATCCTTCTTCCAAAAAAGAGTTCCGAAGAACGCCCCGAACTGGTTGACAACCGCAGTCGTCTCCACGCCGAACGGAACGACCAGCGAAGCACTCGTGGTCGCCGACCTTGCGCACATCATCTGGGGAGTGAATCTGGGCTGCATCGGGTTCCATGTGTGGCCCTACCACGCGGCCGAACCGGAGTTCGCGGACCAGTTGCGGATCGACCTCGACCCCTCGCCCGGCATCACCTTCGCTCAATTGCGCGAGGGCGCTGTGCTCACGAAGGAACTCCTCGACGAACTCGGCATCGCCGCGCAGGTGAAAACGTCTGGATCTCGGGGATTGCACATCTACGCGCCGCTGGACCCCAGGTGGGACAGTTTTCAGGTTCGTGCTGCAGCTGTCGCGCTCGCCCGCGAGCTCGAGCGGCGGCACCCCGAGAAGATGACCGCGCAATGGTGGAAAGAGGAACGCGGACAACGCGTGTTCGTCGACTTCAACCAGAATGCGCCGCACAAGACGGTGTTCGGCGCGTGGTGTGCGCGACCGGTCGTCGGCGGCCAGGTGTCGACGCCACTGTCGTGGGACGAACTCGATGAGATCGACCCGAAAGCCCTGACGATCAAGACGGTGCCGGAGCGATTCGCCGCTGCTGGCGATCCGTGGGCAAACGCCGTCCCGCAGTCGATCGAGCCGCTCCTCGCGATGAGTGAGCGTGATCTTGCTTCGGGGATGATGGACGCGCCGTGGCCGCCCGTGTACCCGAAGATGCCCAACGAACCACCCAGAGTGGCTCCGAGCAGGGCAAAGAAGCAAACGTAAGAATTACGTTACCAACCCTTATTCACCCATAAAAGATTCACATAGGTGAAACCAAGGGAAACAATTTCGAGTGGCGATCTTTCACAATCGCAGACTAACCTCGAATGCAGTCGGCACCGACCGACATTCGACGAGGCAGCGCAGTCTCGGTTAACCCCCTTGTTTCGAGGAGCACTGCGATGAGCTTCATGAGTTTGGCCGATTCACCATTTCTGCTGATCGAGTCGCGTGAACACCCCATGCACGTCGGCTCAGTGATGATCCTGCGTAAACCCGAGGGCGCAGGACCTGGGTATCTCGGGGGCCTCCATCGCCACCTGTTGTCCTACGACAAGCTGCGGCCGATGTTCCGCAAGCACCCGAAGTCGCCGGTCAACAGCGCGGGTCTGCTCATGTGGACCGACGAGCGCGAGGTCGACATGGAGTACCACGTTCGAATGTCTGCGCTGCCGTACCCCGGCAACGAGGGCCAACTGCTCGACCTCGTCGGTCGGATGCACGGCACCTTGCTCGACCGCCACCGCCCGCTGTGGGAGTTCCACCTGATCGACGGCTTGATGGGTGATCGCTTCGCCATCTACATCAAGCTGCATCACGCACTCGTCGACGGCGTGGGCGGGGTGAGCATCGTCAAGCGCGGGCTCTCCGAGACGCCGGGCGACAACAAGACGGTGCCGTTCTGGGCGCAGGATGACAGCGCGACGTCGAAGCCTCGCCGGGCCGCTGCCCGATCGCCGTGGGATACCGCGAAGATGGTCGCGAACGGCGTCGTCGGCACGGTCAAGACCTTCGCCAAGTCCGGCACCCAGATGGTCCGCGACGACGCACTCGTGACGCCCTATTCGGCACCGCGCACCATGCTCAACGTCCCGATCACCGGTGCGCGACGAGTCGCCTATCGAGGCTTCCCGCTCCAACGCCTCAAGGACGTGGCCGTCGCACACGGCGCGACCGTGAACGACATCGTCCTCGCGATGAGCTCCGGTGGATTGCGCCGGTACCTCCAGGACAAGGACGGGCTTCCCGAACAATCGTTGACCGCTGCGGTCCCGGTGTCCCTCAAGGACAAGAACGACGCCGGCGAAGGCAACCTCATCTCGTTGATCCTGTGCGAACTCGGCACCAACATCGACGAGCCGAAGGAACGACTCGACGCCATCAAGCTGTCGATCGGCGCCGCGAAACAGACGCTCAAGGGCGCAGACGCCGTGCAGGCGATGGCGTTCAGTGGAGTCGTCGTCGGTGGCCCGGCCGTGCTGAATCTCGTGCCCGGTATGACGAAGGCGCGCCCGCCGTACAACCTGATCATCAGCAACGTGCCGGGTCCCAAGAACGCCGTCTACTGGAACGGATGCCTGGTCGAGCGCGTCTACCCGCTGTCGCTGCCGCTCGAGGGGCAGGCCCTCAACATCACGGTGGTCAGCTACAACGGGATGATTGGATTCGGCCTGGTCGGCTGCCGTTCCGGCGTGCCGCACATGGGCCGCATCCTCGCGTACATGGAAGAGAGCCTCGAGGAACTCGAGCGGGCCAGCGGCCTTTCGACCGCATGGCTCACCTACGCCGAGTGAGCCTTGATCCAGTCAAGGACGTCGTTCATGACGACGTCCTTCTCTGGTTCGTTGAGGATCTCGTGGTACAGACCGTCGTACGTCTTGAGCGTCTTGTCCGCTGAACCAGCCTTCTCGTAAGCGAGGTCGGCGCCGGCCGGCGAGACGATCTGGTCCGCCGTGCCCGCTGCGACGAGAAGCGGCACCGTCAGCGAGTCGAGGTTGGCGATCACCTCGTCCGCGGCCTTCAGGATCTCGGCTGCCGTACGCGACCGGACCTTGCCAGTGAACATGAGTTCATTGGTCCGGTGGTATTCGACGACCTCGGGGTCGCGGCTCACGTGTGTCGAGTCGAGCGCTACCGCACCGAGGTTCGGGGCGACGACCGACAGCACCTTGCCGGCGGCGATCAGCGCCGGGCCGGCGACCGTCTGAACGAGAGCCGGTGCAGACACGATGAGGCCGCTGATGTCCGGCTTGTCGCGAATCACGTAGGACAGGGAAACGAGTCCGCCCATGCTGTGCCCGAGAACGAACAGTGGGACGTCCGGGTGCGCCTCACGGGCCTTGCGAACGAGTGATCCGACGCCGTCCAGCACCTGCGACCAGCGGTACAGCTGACCACGAACGCCTTCGGAGCGGCCGTGCCCGGAGTGGTCGAGCGCGAACACCGCGTACCCGGCGCCGTTCAGTTGCTCGGCGACCCAGTCGTAGCGGGCGCTGTGCTCATGGAGACCGTGGACGACGACGACCACGCCCTTCGCGGCACCCTCGGGTTCCCACGCTTGCCAGTACAGGTTGCGACCTTCGGCACCGGCGAGCGTTCCCTCCGTGTGTACAGCCATCCGCGTCTCCTTAGTTTTCGGTCACTTTTGCCGACCGTCCCCGCACGCCGAGCGCGAGCACCTCGTCGAAGCCATTCTGTAGACATTCCACCAGCAACGCAGGTTGAGAAACAGCGTCGCCGTCACACGTCACAGCGACGCAGCAGGTGTCGTCGTGGATCGCGAGCGTCGTGGTCAGGGCCGCGGAGTCGAGCGCCTGGAACGCGAACAGTTCCCGCACCCGAGCACCCGCGATGAATGCGGGGGCCGTCAGTCCCGTGACGTGCGTCGAGATGAGGTCCGCTTGGCCGCGCGAAGACGGCGAGCCATCGGCCAATGCAGCGATCCGCTCCGCAGGATTCTGGAGTCCGATCGGAACATCGCGGACGACTCCGCGAATCGATACGGGCAACGACTCCAGGGTCACCCAATACCGCTGGTGATACCGGTCGATGCCGCCGAGAACGGCGGCAAGGTAGGCGTCTTCGATCGTTCCACCGGCAGCTTCGGCGGCGCGTGCGAGAGCCGTCGCGCTGCACGACACGACACCGAGCTTCGGCCGTACCCCGCGCCGAGCGGTCCACAACGGTGATCGCCGGACGGTCGACAGTCCGATCATCGAGCCGACGAATCTCAGACTCTCGCCCGCGGTTCGGCGGGGATGAGTCGCGATGCGAAGCGACGTCTCGACCGAGGTTCTGATCGACGTTCGCAGCAGCGTCGTCACGTCCAGCGGGAGACGCTTCGTCTGCTCGATCAGGTTGTCCAGGAGCGACGGCAGGTACTCGCGCCGCCGCGCTGGCAGGCCACCATTGCGACTGCTGGGACGTCCACTCATGAGCCGTTCGAGCAGGGCCAGTCCGCCGACGCTCTCCATCAGTGCACGATGAATCCGCAGGATGTAGGCGTTGTGGCCCTCGACCAGCGTCGCTTCCCACAGCGGCTTCGAGACGTCGATCGGGAACGTCGACATCGACTGCGCCAGAGCCAACAGTTCGGAAAGCCCGCCTTCGACGGTGGTGCGCGTCAGATGGTCGGCGAGCCGAAACGTCCCCGCTGCACTCCACACCGGAACTGCAGTCGTCATCTTCGACTCGACGACTCGCTCCGACAGACGCGGCGCGACGGTGAGAGCCCACTCGTGGGCAGCCCACACTCGCTCCCAGTCCGGTCGACTGTCCAGCACCATGACGATCGTCACCGTCGACGACGCGCCAGCCCGCCACCACTGCAGCTGGGCCTCGCTCATCTCGATCACGATCACCCCCGCGCTTACACGACGCGCTCAACATACCTGTGCTCGTGAAGAGCATTGAAGGCGATATCCCAGACGTTCGCCTACCTGCGCCCTGGACGTGATCGAGATATAGGTCGACCGACCGATGAACGAAGGACATGCTGGGGTTATAGTCACGTCAACAAATGACGTTCATCACATATTCACCCTCTGTTTCCGGAACGGGAGCTGGCATGACTAAGCAGTTCGAAGCACCTGGAAAGGGCCCTTGGGAGCTGGAGACGGCGCACTTCCCGCGGCCGCTCAGCGCCTTCATGCAGGAGCCGTTGGTTACCGGATTCATCCGTGGATTCACCGACACGATGGCTCGCTACGGTACCTTGCTCGACCACATGCACCCGGCGATCGTTAACGGGTGGACCTACCAGCAACCGCGCGCGTACCTGGCTCCCGCCGGAGCCATGGGTCCTCCGCCGGCACCGGTGCTGTGGCTGCTGACCCGCCTGCACCCGAAGATGCGCGCCCGGATCGCAGTCGGCAAGAAGGCGATCGACACCAAGCAGTGGCGTCGCGACCTCGAACTATGGGACACCGTCGACAAGCCGGCCGCGATCGCCAAGCACCGCGCGATCCAGTCTGTGGATGTGGCCGCACTCGACGACGCGGCGCTCGCCGAGCACCTCCTGCGCGTGGAGACCCACGTCAACGAGATGATCGCGCTGCACCACAAGCACACTGCGACGGTCATCGTGCCGAACGGCGACTACATTGCCGGCGGCCAGGAATGGACCGGCGCCAGCGTGGGTGAACTGCTCGAACTCGTGGGCGGCACCTCGCCGATCTCACTTGGCTTCGCCGCCGATGAACTAGACACCGCGGGTTCGGCCATCCGCGCGAGCAAGCCCGCGATGAAGGCCCTCCACAAGGACCGTGATCCGGCGCAGACGCTCCTCGCGCTGCAGGCTGATGAGACTGCAGGCCCTGCGGTCAGTGCGTACATCGATGCCGTCCAGTACCGCTCGGTGGGCTATGACGTCGGCGATCCGACCGCCGGCGAGATGCCCGAACAGCTGGTCGCGACGCTCAAGCAAGCCGCCACGGAGGAGATCGGGCGCCGCAAGCCGGCCGATCCTGCCCCGATCCGGAACCGCGTTCCGGCCGAACACCGCGCCGATTTCGACGAGCGCCTTGCGGAACTGCAGTACATCAACCGTCTCCGTGACGAGCGCGGGCAATACTCCGATGGCTGGGGAACCGGGCTGGCTCGTCGTGCGATTCTCGAAGCGGGCAAGCGTCTCGAAGAGCGCGGACTGCTCAACAGCGCCCTGCACGCGCCGGACACGACGTGCACGGAGCTCCGCGCCCTGTTGCTCACGGGTGAAGGACCCGCCGCGGTCGACGTCGAAGCGCGCTACCTCTACCGCACGACGGCCAAGATCGAGGATGTGCCGCCGTTTCTCACCGCAATGCCGTCTCCCCCGCCGCCGGCCAACCTGCTGCCGAAGGACGCGCGTCGTCTCGCGCTCGCGGTCGACACAATGATCTCGAACCTGTTCGTGCCGTCGGACAAGCCCAACGAGGAGACGGTTCTGCGCGGTCTCCCCGTGAGCCCGGGCACCTACGTCGGCACGGC
>JAJFUQ010000030.1 GCA_021372355.1 Nocardiaceae bacterium
GCCGTGCCCGCGCTGGTGATGATCGAGCCTTCGTCAACGAACAGAACGTCCGGATCGACCTTGGCGCGCGGATAGTCGTTGGCGAGCTTCGCGGCGTACTTCCAATGGGTCGTGCAACTGCGGTCGTCGAGCAGTCCAGCAGCAGCGGCAAGAAACGCGCCCGAGCAGATCGTCACGATCGTCGAACCACTGTCATGAGCTTGACGCACCGCTTCCACCAGCGCCGGATCAGGACGCGTCGACACCGGGCCGGCCGGGATCACGACGACGTCCGCCCCGACGAGTTTGTCGAGACCGTGCTCCGCGACGACCGTGACGCCCGGCGACGAACTGGGAACCGGTTCACCAGGGTTCTTAGAGCACACCCGGAAGTCGATCAGCGGCACACCGACATCCGACCGATCCAGGCCGAATACCTCGCACGCGACACCGAACTCGAACATCGCGACCCATTCGGGCAGGAGCACCGCAACCGACGAAATCATGACTCGAGCGTAGTTGGCAGAATCTTTTCGAACAACGACAGTTCTGCCACTTTCGGCAGTTTATCTACCGTCGAACAATTACTGCCATGCTTCAGTTTCTCCGCCGCCGCAACTCCTCCAATGCACCGCGCCGGATGTTCGGTGCGACCTACATCAACGACCGGGATTCCGTGCGCGTCAGCGCCGAGCTCGCCGCGATCGCGGCACACCGCTGAGCTGCTTACCCAAAAACGCCGCTGAGGCGAGCCCGACGCACATATGCGCATCGGAACTCGCCTGAGGCGTGAGTTTTAGCGAACGAGACCGACTCCGGCGGCGATTTCATCGGCCGCTTCCTGTCCATAGGCCTCCGCGAGCCGCTCGACCGCGACGGTCCAGTCGAGCGTCCACTCCTGCGTACCGACGGTTTCCAGCACGAGCACCGCGATAAGCGAACCGAGCTGCGCGCTGCGCTCGATGCTCAGTCCGGCACGGTGGGCCGTGAGGAATCCGGCACGGAATGCGTCGCCGACACCGGTCGGGTCTTCTGCACCGCGGTCTGGCACGACGTCGACGTGCGTGAGGGTGCCGTCGACATCGATGATGTCGACGCCGTTCTTACCCAGCGTGGTCACGCGAATGCCGACCATGCCGGCGACTTCTTCGGGAGTCAGGCTGGCCTTCTGCAGCAGCAGGGCCCACTCGTATTCGTTGGTGAAGAGATACTTGGCGCCGCGGATCAATTCGCGCGCCTCATCGCCGGACAGTCGAGCCAGCTGCTGCGAGGGATCAGCAGCGAAGTCGATTCCCAGCTCACGGCACTGCTGGGTGTGACGAGTCATCGCCTCCGGCGCACCCGCACCGATGAGAACGAGGTCGAGGTCTGGGCGCATCGAGCGCACCTCGGTGATCGAGATGTCGGCCGATTCGGTCATCGCGCCCGGGTAGAACGACGCGATCTGCGCGAGGTCGTCGTCGGTCGTGCACATGAAGCGAGCGGTCTGCTGGGTGCTCGACACGAGCACGCAACTGCAGTCGACGCCGGCCTGCTCCAGCCACGCTTGATACTCAGCAAAATCGGGCCCCACCGAGCCGATCAACACCGGTGCGGTGCCGAGTCGTCCCATGGCAAATGCGATGTTGCCACCAACACCTCCACGACGAACGACGAGGTCGTCGACGAGGAAGCTCAACGAGACGTGCTTCAGTTGGTCGGCAAGCAGTTGCTCTGAGAAACGGCCCGGAAACCGCATCAAATGGTCGGTTGCGATGGAGCCCGATACGCCAATGGTCACAAGGCCTAGACCTTAATGCACACAGCCCTTAGTTGAAGCTGTCTCCGCAAGCGCACGAGCCCGTGGCATTCGGGTTGTCGATCGTGAAGCCCTGCTTCTCGATCGTGTCGACGAAGTCGATGCTGGCGCCCTCGAGGTACGGCGAGCTCATGCGGTCGACGACAAGGCTGACGCCATCGAAGTCGAGAACGAGGTCACCATCGAGGGTGCGGTCGTCGAAGAACAGCTGGTAGCGCAGGCCGGCGCAACCGCCCGGCTGAACCGCGATCCGCAGCGAGAGGTCGTCACGACCCTCCTGGTCCAGCAGCGCCTTCGCCTTGCTCGCGGCAGCCGCAGTCAGGATGACGTTGGTCCCGGTCTCGTTCTGAACAGACATGGGTTCTCCCTCAAGTTCTGGTCGCTCCGCAGGAAACCTGCTGGAACACGCTAGTACCCGACATCAACGGTACCGCGTCCTGCAGTATTCCCACGAATCGCCGACACCGTGTATCACCACTTAAGTGCTGCCGCTAGCCTTGGCGGGTGCCGAATTCCACCGATTCGGCTGACCACGTTGAAGGCGGGGAAAGTGTCAGATCCCATCTCATCCGGTTCCGGCAACACGCCCGCGAAGGGCCGGCCCACACCGAAGCGCCGTGAGGCGCAAGGCCGCCGGGGTCCGGTCATGCCTGCACCGCAGACGTCAAAGGAAGCCCGCGAACGTCGTAAGGCGTTGCGCCCGGCCAAGGAAGACCGCAAAGCTGAGCGCGAGAAGGCGAAGCTCGCTGCCGCCGCTCGCCGTTCGAAGATGCTGGCCGGCGAAGAGGCCTACCTGCTCCCCCGCGACAAGGGCCCGGAGCGCGCGCTGGTTCGCGACCTCGTCGATTCACGCGGCAGCATCTCCGGTCTCTTCATGCCGGCGGCGATCGTCATGATCCTGCTCACGCTGGTCGGAAACCAGGCGATGCAGATGCTCGTCACGCTCGGCATGCTCGTTGTGATGCTCATCATCGCGCTGGAAGGTCTCTACGTCGGACGCCTGGTCAACAAGCGAGTTCGCGAGCGCTTCCCGAAGACCACGCAGACCGGCTTCCGGCTCGGTTGGTACGCCTTCGTGCGCAGCACTCAGATGCGCCGGATGCGCATGCCGAAGCCGCGAGTCAATCGCGGCGACGACGTGTGATCGGTCGCTCCGCAGGCTCCCCTCCGGGGCTGAGAACACTCGTCCTCGGCGGAATTCGCTCCGGCAAGTCGGATTACGCCGAGTCGCTGCTGCGTGATGTCCCCACCCGGTACATCGCTACTGCGCGGCCGGCGGCTGAGGACGCCGACTTCGCCGCCCGGATCGCCGCCCACGCGTCGCGCCGCCCGAAGGACTGGACGGTGCACGAATGCGACGCGGCGACAGCCCTGGCGACCGGCGGCCCGACCCTCGTCGACGACGTCGGCGGATGGCTCGTCGGGCGCATCGACGACGAGGACGCCTGGGAAGCACCAGTCGGCACCGTCGACATGACGCCGCTGGTGACCGCTGTGTCCGGTTTCCGTGACCGTTTAGTCCTGGTCAGTACCGAGGTCGGTCTTGGCGTCTTGCCGGCGACCACGTCTGGGCGCCTTTTCTGCGACGAAGTAGGTGCCCTGAATCAACGCCTGGCAGCCGTGTGTGATGAGGTCGTCCTGGTAGTTGCGGGGCTTCCGCTCCGGCTGAAGGGATAGGCAGTGACTGAGATCCAAGCTCACGAGGCATCTGAGATCCAAACTCAATCGGCGACCGAATTTCCGCCGATCGTCGCACCGAATTCGCAGGTCCGGGCCGCTGCGCGCGCACGGCACGCGACGCTGACGAAGCCGCCAGGCTCGCTCGGTCGGCTCGAAGCCATCGGCGAGTGGATCTCTGCCTGCCAGGACGCGTGCCCGCCCAAAACCCTGAATCGACCTCGCGTCGTCGTGTTCGCGGGCGACCACGGGATCGCCGCGAAGGGCGTCTCGGCCTACCCGAGCGAAGTCACACCGCAGATGGTCGCGAACTTCCTCGCCGGTGGCGCCGCCGTTAACGCACTCGCCCGCGCCGCCGGTGCGTCGGTCCGCGTCGCCGATATCTCCGTCGCCGTCGACACGGCCCCCGAGGTCTCGGACCACAAGGTGCGGCAGTCCAGCGGTTCGATCGACACCGAGGACGCCCTGTCCGCCGACGAACTCATCGCCGCGGTACAGGCCGGTCGTGCGATCGCCGATGAAGAGGTCGACTCCGGAGCGGACCTGCTCATCGTCGGCGACATGGGTATCGGAAACACGACGCCGGCCACGATTCTCATCGCCGCGATCACCGCGACCGAACCGGTTCAGGTGATCGGGCGCGGCACGGGCATCGACGACGAAGGCTGGTGTCGGAAGACCGCGGCAATCCGTGACGGTCTGCGTCGGGCCCGTCCACATGTCCGCGAACCGCTCGAGCTGCTACGCGTCGCCGCTGGTGCCGACCTTGCCGCGATGGCCGGATTCCTTGCCCAGGCCGCCGTTCGCAAGACTCCGGTGATCCTCGATGGCGTCGTCGTCACCGCCGCTGCGCTGGTGGCCGACGCGATGGCGCCGGGCGCCAAGGAGTGGTGGATCGCGGGCCACAAGTCGACCGAGCCCGCCCATGCCAAGGCACTCGCGCACCTTCGCCTCGAGCCGCTCATCGACCTGGATCTTCGCCTCGGCGAGGCCACCGGCGCGCTCGTCGCGCTCCCCCTCGTCCAAGGCGCGATCGCCGTGCTCGCGGAGATGGCGACGTTCGAAGACGCCGGGGTCTCTGGAGCCTCGTGAACGCGGTTCGTCTGGCCTTCACCTGGCTGACGGTCCTGCCGATCCGCGGACCTGCCACTGTCGACCGCACGACCGCGGGACGCGCGATTTCACTCGCTCCGATAGTCGGGATCGTTCTCGGCGCGAGTGCGGGATTGATCTGGTGCCTGATGCGCTTCGCGGGATCGGCACCGATCCTCGCGGGATTCGTCGTCGTCGCTTATCTCGTGCTGGCGACCCGCGCGATGCACCTCGATGGTCTGAGCGACACCTTCGACGCGCTGGGAACCTACGGCTCGCCCGAACGCGCCCGCGAGGTCATGAAGTCGGGTCCGGCTGGACCGTTCGGCGTCGTCGCGATCGTGCTGGCGATCGCACTACAAGCGACCGGCATTGCCCAGCTCGAGCCGATTGGCATCGGACTCGCGGTCGTGGCGGGACGAGTGGCGGTCGTGGCGGCGTGCGTGCGTGGAGTGTCTGCGGTGCCGACCGATGGATTTGGGTCGCTCGTCGCGAGCACCCAGTCACGATGGATTGCGGCTGCCTGGTTCGCGGTGTTGTGCGGTGCGTCGGTTCTGCTGTCGCCGTTCGCACCGATCGTTCTTATGGTCGCCGCAGTCGTTGGCGCGCTCCTCGTCCGCCACTGCGTCCGCCGACTGGGAGCCGTCGGCGGCGATGTCCTGGGCGCACTCACGGAGGTCACGGTGGGCATCGCGGCGGTCGGGTTCAGCGTGTTGTGAGCCCGTCGGTGCGGTGTTGGTCGCGATCGCTGCGATGGCCTGAAACTGCTCATACGATGCGATCATGATGCGCGCCGCGGGACTCTGCTGGCTCGCGAGCCTGCTCTATTTCCCGGTCAGTGTGGTCGTCGCGCTGCGTTGGGACCCCGGATACAGCGTGCGCGACAACTTCATCAGCGACCTCGCGGTGACGAG
>JAJFUQ010000099.1 GCA_021372355.1 Nocardiaceae bacterium
CTGGGGAGTCCGAGCAGCGTGAACGGCGTGTAGCTACCGGCGATGAACAGGAAGATCATCGAGTGGTCGGCACGCTTCATCCAGGTACGGGCTTCGACGGTCTTCCACGTGATGCGGTGGTAGATCGCGGAGATCCCGAACAGGCCCCAGATGGTGACGCTGTAAATGGCGGTGGCCACGGCTGCCGTTGGGCTCACGCTTCCGGCGTAGGCGACGAGCACTACGCCCGCGAATAGAGCGACCAGGAAAGACCACGCGTGAATCCAGCCGCGAAGCTTCGGCTTCACGGCCTTGATGGCGTTCTCCAGGGCTGCGGTCATAAGGGTTACCTCTTCGTATCTCAGTAACAAACTTACGGTACCGTAGGTTGGGGCTGAACTGCCTTGTGGCCATTGTCACCCAGAGACGGGTTCGCGAGTAGTCTGATTGATCGTGACGACGCCGCGCGGTCTTGTGTACCGGCTTTATGAGCGCCGATTGCTGCGTCAGCTTGCGAATGCCCAAAGGCCTCGTCACGTCGCCGTCATGTGCGATGGAAATCGGCGGTGGGCACGCGAGAACGGCTTCACCGATGTCGCCCACGGGCACCGGATGGGCGCCCTCAAGATCGCCGAACTGTTGCGCTGGTGCGACGAGGCGGGAATCGAACTCGCGACGATCTACTTGCTGTCGACCGAGAATCTCCGCCGGGATTCCAGCGAACTCGACTCGCTGTTCGAAATCATCGGTGACGTCATCGACGAGATCTCGGCTCCGGATCAGAACTGGCGTGTTCGGATCGTCGGCCAACTCGAATTGTTGCCAGACTTCGCGGCCGCGCGCTTCGAGTCCGCCGCGGCCCGGACCGAAGGGCGAACAGGCGCGACGGTCAACGTTGCCGTCGGATACGGCGGGCGGCAGGAAATCGTCGACGCGGTGAAGTCGCTCGTCGCGGCGAAGCAGACCGAGGGTCTGTCGGGTGCCGCTTTGACGGAGGCGATCACCAAGGAAGCGATCGGCGAGAACCTCTACACCCAAGGGCAACCAGACCCCGACCTGGTCATTCGAACGTCCGGTGAGCAGCGCCTTTCCGGCTTCCTGCTGTGGCAGAGCGCGTACTCGGAGATCTGGTTTACCGAGGCCTATTGGCCGGAGTTCCGGCACGTGGACTTCCTTCGCGCACTGCGGGATTACGCGGCGCGGCACCGGCGTTTCGGGACTTAGTCGAGAGACTTAAAGCTTCCGCAACCGCAACCGGTTGATCGTGTGATCGGTGTCCTTGCGCAGCACCAGCGTGGCGCGGGGGCGGGTCGGAAGGATGTTCTCGACGAGGTTGGGCCGGTTGATCGTCTCCCAGATCTCGACGGCAACTCGTCGGGCGTCACGGTCCGACAGATGCGCGTAGTGATGGAAGTGCGAGGTCGGGTCGGCGAAGGAGGTCTTTCGCAGCGCGAGGAATCGATCGACGTACCAGTTCTCGATGTCTTCTATTCTGGCGTCGACGTAGATCGAGAAGTCAAAAAGATCCGAAACCATCAGTGTCGGACCGGTTTGCAGAACGTTGAGCCCTTCGAGGATCAGAATGTCCGGCTGGTTCACCGTCTGTGCTTTGTGGGGGACGATGTCGTAGATCCGGTGCGAATAGACCGGGGCCTCGGCGGTCTCCACGCCGGATTTGATCTCGGTGACGAAGCGCAGCAATCGACGGCGGTCGTAGCTTTCCGGAAAACCCTTGCGGTGCATGATTCCGCGCCGTTTGAGTTCGGAATTCGGATACAGAAATCCGTCCGTCGTCACGAGGTCGACGCGGGGATGGCCCACCCATCGAGCGAGCAATTCCTTGAGAACGCGAGCCGTCGTCGACTTTCCGACAGCCACGCTTCCCGCGACGCCGATGATGAACGGGACCGGGCGCTCGGGGTGCTTGTCACCGAGGAACGTTGCCGTTGCGGCGAACAATCTGTTGCGCGCCGCGACCTGAAGATGGATCAGGCGAGCCAGCGGTAGGAAGACTTCCGCGACTTCATCAAGATCGAGTTGTTCACCGATGCCGCGCAGCCCATGTAGTTCTGCGCGAGTGAGTTTCAGCGGTGTGGCCTGCCGAAGTTCGCGCCATTCTTTGCGGTCGAATTCGACGTAGGGACTTGGCTCGTTCAGTCGTGCCATCGTGTCCCTTCGTTTGAATGTGGCAGGCAGAGCGGAGGCTGCGGAGCGACCTTCGACGGTCGATTTATCTCCCGGTAAACCGTCTCATAAACTAGTGGTTGTGCCAGACACTTCTCGCTTGACCGCACCGTCCGTAACGACCCAGTCGCTCAACGAACTCGATCCCGAGCTCGCTGCAGCGATGGCGGGGGAGCTTTCGCGCCAGCGCGACACCCTCGAGATGATCGCGTCGGAGAACTTCGTGCCGCGCGCCGTCCTGCAGGCACAGGGAAGTGTCCTGACCAACAAGTACGCCGAGGGATACCCGGGCCGTCGCTACTATGGCGGTTGCGAGCACGTCGACGTCGTCGAGGACCTCGCCCGCGAGCGCGTGAAGGCGCTGTTCGGAGCCGAGTTCGCGAATGTCCAGCCGCACTCGGGTGCGCAGGCCAACGCTGCGGTGCTGATGGCACTCATGAACCCCGGCGAGAAGCTGCTCGGACTCGACCTCGCGCACGGTGGTCACCTCACGCACGGCATGCGTCTCAACTTCTCGGGCAAGCTGTACGAATGCCACACGTACGGGGTCAGCAAGGAAGACCACCGTATCGACATGGACGAGGTGCGCAAGACCGCACTCGAGGTCAAGCCGAAGGTCATCGTCGCCGGCTGGTCGGCCTACCCGCGTCACCTCGACTTCGAGGCCTTCCGCTCGATCGCTGACGAGGTCGGCGCGTACCTGTGGGTCGACATGGCGCACTTCGCCGGTCTGGTGGCCGCAGGTCTGCACCCGTCGCCGGTGCCGTACGCCGACGTCGTGTCCTCGACCGTCCACAAGACGCTTGGCGGTCCTCGCTCGGGTCTGATTCTGGCGAAGCAGGAGTGGGCGAAGAAGCTCAACTCGGCCGTCTTCCCAGGTCAGCAGGGTGGCCCGCTCATGCACGCGATCGCGGCGAAGGCTGCCGTCTTCAAGATCGCCGGCACCGAGGAGTTCAAGGACCGTCAGGTTCGCACTCTCGCCGGTGCGTCGATCCTCGCCGAGCGTCTGACCGGCGCCGACGTCGCCAAGCGCGGCATCTCGGTCCTCACTGGTGGTACCGACGTACACCTCGTTCTCGTGGACCTGCGCAACTCCGACCTCAACGGCCAGGAGGGTGAAGACCTTCTCCACGAGATCGGCATCACCGTCAACCGCAACGCGATCCCGTTCGACCCGCGCCCGCCGATGGTCACCTCGGGTATGCGCATCGGTACCCCGGCGCTTGCGACCCGCGGTTTCGGCGATGCCGAGTTCACCGAGGTCGCCGACATCATCGCGACGGCTCTCGCCGGTGGCGCCGACCTCGACGCGCTGTCCGCGCGAGTCTCGACGGTGGCTCGCGCTGTGCCGCTGTACGAGGGGCTCGAGGACTGGAAGCTGCTCGGCTGATTGCTGAAACTGCAGGCTGCCCCGTGCTTAGCGCGGGGCATTCTGCATTTTGGCGGCCTCCTCGACTTCGGCCAGTACGGCTTCCGGTTCGTTGTTGAGGCGATGCCAGTCATATCGAAGAACCCGCCAACCGAGGTTCATGAGGTAGTTCTGGCGCCGGAGGTCATCGCTGTTGCGCGCTGCGTCCTTATGCCAGCGCCACCCGTCGACCTCGATGATCAGTCGGGCGGCCTCGAAAGCCACATCGACCTGATACGGACCGATCGGCACTTGCGCCCGCCAGCCCACGAGTGGCCCAATGATCCGGTGAAACAGGCGTTCCGCTTCGCTGCGGCCGCCGGTGGCGGCGACGGTGAGCAGTTCGGCAGCCTTTGCTGACCCGGCGTATCGCAGGTTCCGTTCGTGGGTTTCCTGGAGGTCCTCCAGCGTCACCTGCGTTTGCAGTGCGCGGTCCATGAGAAGCGAGTCACCGGTCTCGAGAACGGTGAGAGGCACCTTTGTAACGGATAGTCCGAGGACTTGCTCGATATCGCAGAAATTCAGGTTTCTGCGTCGAACATCGATCCCGGTCCGATCGATCCAACGCTTGGACGGGATCGTGATCGTGGGCCTACTCGGAGCGGTCGCTCTGAGGCCGTGCCACCACGCGGCACTGGCACCGTGCGCGACGGCATCGCGCCCCGCGCCCATGACCGCCGCCCGCAACCGCGTTCGATGCGAACGCGGATGACCGGCAACGAGATACACGCCCCGGGTAAGGCTGTGCCACAAGCCGGCGTCGAGGCGCCACTGGATGGCGTCGTCGGACAGACCGCACTCGCGGGCCTGCTTCATCGAAATCACGCCGTCCTGGATGGCGAGCAGCTCTGCGAATTGTCTCTGGTCCACGGGAAGGCTGACGGAATCCAGTGCGGACTGGTTCCGCGATCTTTGAGATTGCAGGGCAACCCGTGCTGAGCGCGGGTAGTCCTGCAAAGTCCCATCCATCGTGTAACGCGAAGTTCACCCAGGCGCCCGCGTGGTGCCGCAAACGGCAATAGAAGCAGGGTTACTTTGCAGGTACGGACTGGGGGAAGCAGTCCGTACGGGAGGTCCTGATCGTGAGTGATTCACTCATTACGAGAGGGTCGGCACCCGGCTCTCGCGGAATATTCCGCTAGGGACGGACCGGCCGAGCGAGTACTGACCTGCTCGCGTGGGGTGCCCCGCGCGATCGAGGAGCCAAAGTGCCCGTGTCACGCTCGATCCCTGCCGACATCACCCCTGACCCCGAAGGTCTCCGGACGTACGTCCTCGACACCTCGGTTCTGCTCTCCGACCCCTGGGCGGCAACTCGCTTCGCAGAGCACCGGGTGATTCTTCCGCTGGTGGTCATCAGCGAATTGGAAGGCAAACGGCACCACCACGAACTCGGCTGGTTCGCGCGCGAAGCGCTCCGGATGCTCGACGACCTACGCCTCGAGCACGGTCGCCTGGACCGTCCGGTTCCGATCGGTACCGAGGGCGGAACACTCCAGGTCGAGCTCAATCACACGGACCCGGCGCTGCTGCCGGCTGGCTTCCGCAACGACAGCAACGACTCTCGAATCCTGGCCTGCGCGCTGAACTTCGCGGCCGAAGGCAAGCAGGTCACGCTCGTCACCAAGGACACACCGCTGCGCGTCAAGGCTGGTGCCGTCGGTCTGCAGGCCGACGAGTTCCACGCCCACGACGTCGTCACTTCGGGCTGGACAGGCATGACCGAGCTCGACGTCGCGACGACCGACATCGACTCGATCTACCAAAGCGGGTCGATCGACCTCGACGAGGCGCGTGACCTGCCCTGCCACACCGGTGTTCGACTTCTCGGGCCGTCGTCGTCAGCGCTCGGCCGGGTCACCGCCGACAAGCGCGTTCAGCTCGTGCGGGAGCGCGAAGCGTTCGGAATTCACGGGCGCTCGGCCGAACAGCGGATCGCTCTCGACCTTCTGCTCGACGAGAGCATCGGCATCATCTCGCTCGGCGGTAAGGCGGGAACCGGAAAATCTGCACTTGCTCTGATGGCTGGTCTGGAAGCGGTCCTCGAGCGCCGTTCGCACCGAAAGATCGTCGTTTTCCGCCCGCTTTATGCGGTTGGTGGTCAGGATCTCGGCTACCTGCCCGGTAGCGAGTCCGACAAGATGGGTCCTTGGGCGCAGGCCGTGTTCGACACTCTCGAAGGCCTGGCGAGCAAGCACGTCATGGATGAAGTGCTCGGCCGCGGAATGCTCGAAGTCCTGCCGCTGACGCACATCCGCGGGCGGTCGCTGCATGACTCGTTCGTCATCGTCGACGAGGCGCAGTCGTTGGAGCGCAATGTCCTGCTCACCGTTCTTAGCCGGCTCGGCACGCGGTCGCGCGTGGTCCTGACGCACGACGTCGCGCAGCGTGACAACCTCCGGGTCGGCCGTCACGATGGCGTTGCGGCAGTCGTCGAACGACTCAAGGGGCACCCGCTGTTCGCGCACATCACGCTCACCCGAAGCGAGCGTTCGCCGATCGCCGCACTCGTCACCGACATGCTCGAGGAGTTTGCCCCGAACTCATAGCGGGTTTCGGCACGCATCCCACGGGAAACCAACACCCTGACGGCTCAAGCCACGGCGCCGGTTCGCACCGGCGCCGTGGCGTTTACCAAAAGGGGTAGGGATGCGAACGGCAACGAAGCGGACCGCGGGAATCGTGGCGGCTCTCGCGGCGGCGGGGTTGCTCACGGCCGGGTGCGGTGACAACTCGCCAAGCGTCGGAGAGATGACGGCATCGGCGAAGTCCGGCATGGCAACGGGCATGTCGAAGGCCGAGTCGATGGGTGGATCGGCCATGAATGGCGACGAATCATCCGGTGGTAGTGAGCAATTCAAGTCGCCGGACGGCGAAGATGTGACGGTCCGGGGCGACACCCTGGCCAAGTACAAGGATGCCGGCGGCACCGACGGCGACCTCGGTGCACCGATCGGTTCGCCGACCTCCGGGCCGGGAGGCGGCACCTGCCAGGAGTTCGTGGGCGGCATCATCTGTGACAGCGATGCGACGGACGCGCAGATCGTGTGGGGCGAGATCCGCTCGGCGTGGGAAGGCGATGGCGGGATGAGCAGCACGCTCGGCTATCCGACCGCGGATGAGAAGAAAGACGGAAACAAGTATTCGCAGACGTTCCAGCACGGCTCGATCGACTGGTCCGGCGGCGCACCGGTATTCCATCGGAACTAGCGTGTCGACGCGTGTGGCCTGCATAAATGTGCAGGCCACACGCGTGTCGTCACGAACTCGACCCAGTTGTCTATCTACGGTTTGAGTGTGGCAAACACGCGTGAAGACAAAGAGATGCTCGAAGGGTTGGAAGCCGCAGCGGCGCGGATCCTCTCCCGGCACGTCGAAGCCGCAGAGCCATGGCAGCCGCAAGATCTTGTCCCGTGGGACGAGGGGCGCAATTTCCAGTTCCTCGGTGGACAGGATTGGACGCCGGATCAGTCGACGCTGGGTGAGCTCGGCACGCTCGCACTGACGGTCGGCGTGCTCATTTCGGACAACGTTCCGTCGTATCACCGTGAGTTGGCGAAGCTCATCCGGTCGGGGCCATTGTGGACCTGGATCAACCGGTGGACCGCAGAAGAAGCACGTCACGCCATCGTTCTGCGCAACTACCTCATGGTGACGCGGGCAGTGGACCCGGTCGAACTCGAGCGACTGCGGATGGAACACATGACCGCCGGCGTTCGCCGTCCGGAGCTGTCGATCCCCGAGATCTTCACCCAGTGTGCCTTCGAGTCGACGTCCGCGATGATTCGGCACCGCAACACCGCGCTTCTGGTCGAGAACGACGAAGTCGCGGCAATCTGTGACCGCCTCGCGGAAGACGGCGAATCGCATCGCGCCGTGTGGGGAGAATACGTCTCGGCCGCGCTCGACGTGTCACCGGACCGCACTGTCCGGGCGATCTCCGCGCGCGTGGCCGATTACACCGAGCCGTCGATCATGTTGCGCGGCACCGACAGCCGAGTCTCGCTCGCCGCCGCCGGCATCTACGACCCGCTGGACGAAGTCGAGCAGGTATTCACGCCGCTGCTCAACAAATGGGAGATCTTCACCCGCACCGACTTCGGTCCGGCGGGGGAGTTGGCGCGCGACGAACTCGCGGACTTCATCAAGAGCTAGAGCTAGTCTTCGACGCCGGTCATCCGCAGCACGTCCAGTCGCCTGTCCAGTTCGGCTTCGGACAGTTTGTCGCCGATGAGCCCACGGTCGATCACGGTCTGGCGGATCGTTTTGCGCTCTTTGAGCGCCTGCTTGGCGACCGCGGCCGCTTCCTCGTAGCCGATGGCCGAATTGAGCGGCGTCACGATCGACGGCGAGGACTCGGCAAGTGTGCGCAGATGTTCGGTGTTGGCGACGAGCCCGCTGATGCACTTGTCGGCAAACAGCCGAGATACGTTGGCGAGCAACCTGATCGACTCGAGAAGGTTGCGCGCCATCATCGGAATGTAGACGTTGAGCTCGAAGGCGCCGGCGGCTCCGCCCCATGCGATCGCCGCGTCATTTCCGACGACCTGAGCCGCCACCTGAGTGACCGCCTCGGGAAGAACGGGATTGACCTTGCCCGGCATGATCGAGCTGCCCGGCTGCAGATCCGGGAGTTGAATCTCCGCGAGGCCGGTCAGCGGACCCGAACCCATCCAACGGACATCGTTCGCGATCTTCGTCAGAGACACCGCAATGGTCCGCAGCGCGCCCGAAGCCTCGACGAGCCCATCGCGAGCCGCCTGGGCTTCGAAACTGTCGACGGCCGGTCGAAGTTGTTCGAGGCCCGTTGTCTTCACGAGTTCGGCGACGACCTTCGGACCGAACCCGGCAGGTGCGTTGAGACCCGTGCCGACGGCGGTGCCGCCGATCGGGAGTTCGCCGAGTCGGGGGAGCGTCGCTTCGATGCGCTCGACACCGGCCGCGATCTGACGTGCGTAGCCGCCGAATTCCTGGCCGAGGGTGACCGGAACCGCGTCCATCAAATGCGTGCGTCCCGACTTCACTGTCGAACGCCATTCCACAGACTTTGCGGCCAGGGCCTCGTGGAGATGCTTCAGCGCTGGAATGAGGTCTTTGACGGCAGCCTCGGTGGCCGCGACATGGGTTGCGGTCGGGAACGTGTCATTCGAGGACTGCGACATGTTGACGTCGTCGTTGGGGTGCACATTCACGCCGTTGTTCGCCGCGATAGAGGCGATGACTTCGTTCGCGTTCATATTCGAACTCGTGCCGGAACCGGTCTGGAAAACGTCGATCGGGAATTGCTCGTCGTGACGGCCCTCGGCGATTTCCGAGGCGGCGGCGACAATCGCGTCCGCCTTGTCCGCGGAGAGGAGACCGAGATCCCGATTCACCTGTGCGCAAGCAGCTTTCAACAGTCCGAGCGCTCGGATCTGGGCCCGTTCGAGGCCCCGCCCGCTGATCGGAAAATTGTCGACTGCCCGCTGCGTCTGTGCCCGCCACAGGGCCTCAACCGGAACGCGGACTTCGCCCATCGTGTCGTGTTCGATGCGGTATTCAGTCATGAATCCGACGCTACGCCTTTGGAATCTGGGACCGCCGTCGATAATGGGAAGGTGCGAAGATTCGGTGTTCCGCGAGCGGTGCGGCGTTGAACGACTTTGCGCATCAGCTCAATTGGATGAGCGCGGTATTCGAGAACGCACCGACGGCAATTGTCGCGGTCGATCCGAATGGCATTGTCATGCTCGTCAACTCGGCGGCTGAGAAGCTGACCGGATTCGCAAAAGCGGATCTTGTCGGATTTTCCCTCGGCAAGGTGTTGCCGCCCGAATACGGATACCGACTGGGGGCCCTCCAGGAGCACTTCGAGGCGGGTGCGCCGGACGCCCCGAGCGGTCTCGACGGTGTGCTGCTTCTGCGTCGCCCGGACGGGTCGGAAGTTCCGGTTGATGTTTCAGTGGCCACGGCCGCCGACGAGCCGTCTACCTACATCGTCTCAATGCGGGATGTCACCGCCCGGCGTCCGTTCGACGACGCGTTGCGATTCTCGTCAAGCCAGGTCCGGCAAGAGCGTCAGGCGACCGAAGACCTCGCCACTTACCAGCGCGTTCTGGACCGTATCGCCCGTGGTGCCGCTCGGGACCAGACACTGGTCGAATTGTGTCGGGATGTCGAGGAGCGTTACCCCGGCACGATCTGCACGGTCATGATTCCGGACGAGAGTTCTCAGTTGCTGTATGTGGCAGCGGCGCCGTCGATGCCGAACGAGGTGAGCGCAGCGCTCTCGGGGCTCCCGATCGTCGACGGGGTGGGTGCCTGCGGTACCGCCGCGGCGACCGGTGAACTCACGATCGTCGATGATGCGCTGACCGACCCGCGAACGGCCGGCTTCCTCGAGATCGTGAAGTCGCACGATCTTCGGGCGGTGTGGTCGAGTCCGCTCTATGACAGCGACAACCGTCTGCTCGGGACCTTCGCGCTGTACCGACGAGTGCCACACACGCCGGACGACGCCGAACTGAAGACGATCAGCGCTGCCGCAGGTCTCGCGTCGCTGACCATCCAGCGGGCCGAATCCGACCGTTTGCTGCGAACGGCGGCAGAGCGTGATGGCCTGACCGGACTTCCGACTCGTGCCGTGTTCTTGAAGCGGCTCAATACGATGCTCGGCGAATCGCCGACGTCGGTTGCGGTCATGTTCCTCGACCTCGACCGCTTCAAATGGATCAACGACAGCATCGGGCACCCGTCCGGCGACGAGGTTCTCGTCGCGGTCGCAGAGCGGCTCGCGGCCGTGGTGGGGGACGAGGCAGTGCTGGCGCGGTTCGGTGGTGACGAGTTCACCGTCGCACAGACCGATTCCGGTCGGGAGGGCGCTGCCAAGCTGGCGCATCGCCTCGTGTCGGCGATCGCGAAGCCATTTCTCGTCAATGGTCGCGAGCACTTCCTCACGGCCTCGATCGGCATCGCCTTCAGCGAGGAACAGGCTGATGCTTCGGGACTGGTTCGCGACGCCGATGCGGCGATGTACGCGGCCAAGGAACGCGGCGGATCGCGCTGGGAATTCTTCGACAAGAAACTGCGCGACCGCATCGTGCGACGGGTGACGCGGGAGAACGAACTTCGCCGAGCACTCGACCGCGGCGAGCTCATGATGGAGTACCAGAAGGTCGAGCGGCTGAGTAACGGTGTCCTCGCCGGCTTCGAGGCGCTCGTGCGGTGGAACCACCCGACACTGGGACGGCTCGGACCGGCCGAGTTCATCCCGCTTGCCGAGGAAACCGGCCTCATCGTGCCGCTCGGGGTGACGGTCCTCGATCTGGCGATCCGGGACGCGGCCAGCCTGTTCACCCTCTCGGACGAAGTACGACTGAGCATCAACGTCTCGGCGATTCAGCTGGGCGATCCGAACGCGGCGGCGCACGTCGAGACAGCGCTCGAACGCCATGACGTCGATCCGTCGCGCATCATCATCGAAGTGACCGAATCCGGGTTCATGGAGCACTTCGACCATGCGCTGGCGACCCTGCAGCGCCTCGTCGACCGTGGCGTGAGCATCGTCATCGACGACTTCGGGACGGGCTACTCATCGATCGCGCGGCTCGCCGAGATGCCGATCAACGGGGTCAAGATCGACCGCAGCTTCACCCAGGGCATCGAAAACGACGTGCGAGCCGAACTCGTCCTGGCCTCGATCACGCGGTTGGCGCATGCCTTCGGTCTCGCGGTCATCGCCGAAGGAATCGAGTCCGACCAGGCGTACGCGATCGCACGCAAGCTCGGCTGCGACTTCGGGCAGGGTTTTCACATCTCCCGCCCGATGCCGCTCGAGTCGATCGTTCCCTGATTCTCACAGCGGCGGATTATTACGGCAGCGGCGGAATTGCGCCGTCCACGCCCGTGAAATCGACGGCCGAGTACTCGCGCAGCTTCGTCAGGCGGTGGTAGCCGTCGATGATGCGAACCGTGCCGGACTTGGACCGCATGACGATCGACTGCGTGGTCGCGCCGCCGCCCTGGTACCGGACGCCGCGCAGGAGATCACCGTCGGTGACTCCGGTCGCGCAGAAAAACACGTTCTCGCCGGACACGAGGTCCTTGGTGCGCAGCACGCGGTCGAGGTCGTGACCTGCAGCGAGTGCCTTCTCACGCTCCGCGTCGTCCTTGGGGGCGAGCTTGCCCTGCAGTTCACCGCCGAGGCAGCGCATTGCTGCCGCGGCGATGATGCCCTCCGGCGTGCCACCGATACCGAACAGGATGTCGACGCCCGAGTCCGGGCGTGCGGTCGCGATCGCGCCGGCGACGTCACCGTCGGAGATGAGCTTGATACGGGCGCCGGTCGCGCGGATCTCATTGATGAGGTCGACGTGACGCGGGCGGTCGAGAACGGTCGCGGTGATGTCGGAGATGCCGAGGTTCTTCGCCTTGGCGACTCGACGAATGTTCTCGGCCACGCCGGCTTCGATGTCGACGACGTCCGCAGCTTCCTGGCCGACGGCCAGCTTGTGCATGTAGAAGACCGCAGAGGGGTCGAACATTGTGCCGCGCTCGGAAACCGCGAGGACGGAGATCGCGTTCGGGAGGCCCTTCGACATCAGCGTCGTGCCGTCAACCGGGTCGACCGCGAAGTCGCATTCCGCGCCCTCGCCGTTTCCGACGAGTTCGCCGTTGTAGAGCATCGGGGCTTCGTCCTTCTCGCCCTCGCCGATCACCACGACGCCCTTCATGGTCACCGTCGAGACCATGTAGCGCATTGCGTCAACCGCCGCGCCGTCACCGCTTTCCTTCTGGCCGCGACCAACCCAGCGGCCCGCCGCCAGCGCACCGGCTTCGGTGACGCGAACCAGCTCGAGAGCGAGGTTGCGGTCAGGGGTCTCACGGTTGTCAGCCGAAGAAGCGGTCATGCGTGTGGCCTCCTGCAAATCGATCATTGAGCGCGCGGACGTCCACCCGCGCCGGAAGAGTATCTTTCCAGAACCTCCTCATAATCCCCCGAACTTTGTGAGGCACGTGAGGGGGGTCTGCGAACAATCTGGATACTTATGTCGTGGCTGGACAAAATGCGCGGATCTTCGCCGGCGCCAAAGACATGCTCTGGGCAGTGATCGGACTGGCGCTGATGTGCCTGGTGATCGCCGGGCTCGCCGGACAATGCTCGTTCAGTCCCGGTGGACCCACGATTGGCCCGGTGCACCGATTCGACGCCGAGGCGGGACTGAAGGAAGACGCTGCGAACCTCGCGTTCCCGGTGCGCATTCCGGCCGTTCCGAACGGATGGATTCCCAACTCGGGCAACAAGAATGCGGTCCCCGGCCAAGGTGGTGGCCCGGCCACGACCGTTGGCTACGTGACCGCGGGGAAGCGCTTCATCCAGGTGACGCAGACCTCGGCGACCGAAGAGGCGCTGGTCAGACTGCAAGCGCCGACCTCGCCGAGCAGCGGAATCCAGACCGTCGACGGGGTTTCGTGGATCGTTTACCCCGGAGACAACGGCGAACCGGTGTGGATCGCGAACTTCGGCGACGTGCGGATTTCGCTCCGCGGCACGGCTGACCCTGCTGAGTTCGGGGCCCTGGCGAAAGCGATGAAGGCAGCGAAGCCGCTGCCCAAGTAGGTCTTAGCCGGCGTCGCGCTGAGCCAGCGCGGCTTCGATGCGCGAACGGGCGCCGGCAAGGTGCTGTTCGCAGCGACGGGCGAGCGCTTCACCGCGCTCCCACAGTGCGATCGACGTGTCGAGGTCGAGACCGCCCTGCTCGAGCTTGCGCACCACTTCGACGAGCTCCTCGCGAGAGGCCTCGTAGCCGAGGTCGGCGATGTCTGCGGGAAGGGCATGCTTCGATGCGGTCACGATTCCACCGTATCTTGTGTGGGCTCCGTCACTATGGAGCGAATCGACCCATCTTGAAGTCGGATGCGAAGTTCGGTGCCGGTAGGTGCTTCATCCACGGTTCGGACGACATGGTCGCCCTTGAGAACGATCGCGTAGCCGCGCGCGAGGGTCGCAGACGGGCCGAGTGCCGTGAGACTTCTCCGTAGGTGACTGACCGTGGTTTCTTCGCGACTGACGAAGCGCTCGACGTCCCGTCGCGCTGCGGTGATCAATCGTTCGATTTCGTCGTGCCGAGCGGACAGCATGTCGAGAGGCCGGTCGAGAATGGGGCGACTGCGGAGCTGTTCGAGGCTACGGAACTCGCGCTGAACCCAGGCGCGTAGCGCTTGCGCGGCGCGTTCGCGCAGGTCAGCGACGAGATCGCGCTCTGCAGCAACGTCGGGTACGACGCGTTTGGCCGCATCCGTGGGGGTGGCCGCGCGCAGGTCGGCGACGAGATCGGAGAGCGGGTTGTCCGGCTCGTGCCCGATGGCGTTGACGATCGGCGTGGTCGCGCGGGAGATTGCGCGGCACAGGGTTTCGTCGGAGAAAGGGAGTAGGTCTTCGACGCTGCCGCCGCCGCGCGCGAGGATGATGACGTCGACGTTCGGGTCTTCGTCGAGTTCGGCGAGGGCTTCGAGGATCTGCGAGACCGCCGTCGGGCCCTGGACCGCGGTGTTGCGGACCTCGAATTGAACCTCGGGCCAGCGATTTCGAGAGACTTCGAGGACGTCGTGCTCGGCGGCGCTGGCACGTCCCGTGATGAGGCCGATCCGTTTCGGCAAGAACGGAAGCGGGCGCTTCAAACGCGGATCGAACAGACCTTCAGCCGCGAGCAGCTGGCGCAGCCGTTCGATTCGAGCGAGCAATTCGCCGATCCCGACGGCGCGAATCTCGGTGATCCGCAGCGAAACGCTGCCGCGACCGACGAAGAACTGAAGCTTGCCGAGAACGATGACGCGGCTGCCCTCAGTGAGCGGCACCGGCGCGTTGCGAAGCAGATCGGCCGTGCACGTGACCTGCAGAGACATGTCGACCGACGGATCGCGCAGGACCAGGAAGGCCGTACGAGTTCCCGGGCGGATGTTGATCTGGGTGATCTGGCCCTCTACCCACACCGTCCCCAGCCGGTTGATCCAGTCGGCGACTTTCGTCGCTACGGATCGAACCGGCCAGGGATTCTCGGCAGAGTTCGAGTTGGCCTTGGCAGCCGAAGACGAGACAGGCGCGTCGGTCACACCGTGCAGGCTACTTGGATCCGAGCGCAGTGATCCGCTCGGTGAGCATCGCCGAGAATCCGGCACGCGCCCGAGTCGCCGTCTCGTAGGTGAGTAGCGCGGTGACGTCGTCGAGCGTCAGGCCCTTCAAACGAGCGCGGAGCTGGGCGAGCGTCAGCGACGAGTAGTCGATCTCGTCGGCAACGGCCGGAACCTCGGTCGGGGCGGGTTCGAGGATCGGGGTGACGACTGTCTCTTTCGCCGCCGTCTGCTCGACTGGGGTCGAGTAAAGGGCGAAACGTCCCTGGGCCGGAGCCGAACTCGTATCGACCGGGTCGAGCGTGATCTCTTCCTCGTCGAAACGCGCCCACTCCGGCGTCTCCTCGGCTGCGTCCAGACCGAGCGTGACGAACAGTTCGTCGCCCTTCATCGCCAGGCCATGTACGAAATGCTGTACCTGGACTCCGGTTTGGATGAGTTGGCTGACGACGCTCATCGGCAGCGCGATCAGGCGCGACGGGATCTTGACCGACTCCTCGAAGGCGTAGACGGCAGCGCCGACAGCGACCCGAGCAGCGTAAGGCGGGCGAATCATGCCCAATACATTGCTCGGAATCAAGGACAGTGGGTAGGGCCTGTCGATGGACACGATCTCTCCGTTCCTGGAGTTGGCGTTGCCGGCGGTCGACTCATGCCGCGGCTTGACCGTTACGCTGGTTGTCATGACTGGTGCGGTTCCCCTCAGTGTCGGAATGTCGGGTTCGGCTGTGGTTGGAGCGACGAACCAGGCGAAGCGGATTCTGCTCGCCGAGCCACGTGGCTACTGTGCGGGTGTCGACCGGGCGGTCGAGACCGTCGAGAAGGCTCTCGAGAAGCATGGTGCGCCCATCTACGTGCGCAAGGAGATCGTCCACAACCGGCATGTCGTGGAAACGCTGACGGATCGCGGCGTCATCTTCGTCGACGAAACCGACGAGGTCCCGGAGGGTTCGCTGCTGATCTTCTCGGCGCATGGCGTCTCGCCGGCCGTGCACGAGTCGGCTGAAGAGCGCAATCTTCGAACGATCGACGCGACGTGCCCACTGGTGACCAAGGTTCACCAGGAGGCGAAACGCTTCGCTCGCGATGACTTCGACATTCTGCTCATCGGCCATGAGGGGCACGAGGAGGTCGAGGGAACCGCGGGTGAGGCTCCCGACCACGTGCAGATCGTCGACGGACCGGACGCCGTCGACAACATCAAGGTCCGCGACGAATCGAAGCTGATCTGGCTTTCGCAGACGACGCTGAGCGTCGACGAGACCATGGAGACGGTGCAGCGGCTTCGCGAGAAGTTCCCGCTGATGCAGGACCCGCCGAGCGACGACATCTGCTACGCCACGCAGAACCGTCAGGTTGCGGTCAAGGCGATGGCCCCGCACTGCGATCTGGTGATTGTGGTCGGCTCGCGCAACTCCTCGAACTCGGTTCGCCTCGTGGAGGTCGCGCTCGGTGCTGGAGCTCGCGCCGCGAAGCTCGTCGACTACGCGCGCGAGGTTGACCCGGCGTGGCTCGAGGGCGTGGCGACCGTTGGCCTCACGTCGGGTGCCTCGGTTCCGGAAGTGCTGGTCCAGGGCGTTATCGAGCTGCTGTCGGGCCACGGTTTCGACGATGTTCAGACGGTGACGACCGCGACCGAGTCGCTGGTCTTCGCCCTGCCGCGCGGACTGCGCGCCGCGCGCAAGTAGCGCCGGCGCCGCAGAACGGCTTACATCAGCCACGCGGCTCATCGCGGTAGCGAAGTCGACCGGGGTGTGACGGCACGTCGTTGATGCGATTCGGTGTGGCCAGCGCCGGTCGAGCGGGCGTTCCCCACTGGCGGCGGGGCTGACGCCGGGCCTCGCGAACCGGCTCGTTCGCTCGCGCCCGGCGTGCTTCCATGCGCGCCCGAGTCTGCTCGGTCGGCTGGTAGGACACCTCGGACGGTGCCGCCGGTCGTGACGTGCGGGAATTCGTTCGGAACGTCGGCTCCGGGGCGGGCGGCGGGGTACGCCGGCTGACGCGCGGTTCCCGAGTCGGGCGACGGTCTGCCGGTTGAGACGGCTTGGCCACCTTGCCGGTCATCCAGCGGAAGACGGCCAGTATGAGCACCACGATCGTGGCGGCCAGCATCACCGGGAATCGGTCAACGAGCGGGATCGCGACGTTGAGCAGCATGTCTTTGAGCGAGCTGGGGGAGCTGCCGGAAACCACGACTGCCGCGACCGGCACCGAGGCCGCCATGATCAGCGGCGGCTGTACGGCGGCAGTGAACAGTCCGCGGTGACGTACGGCGAGCACGGCCGCCACACAACCAAGGAAGTACAAGGCCGAGAACGTTGCGGTGAGGTCGTTGCCCAGGAGGGCGTCCACACCAATTCCGACGCCGGTGAAACCGAGGGCAATCAGAACCGCGACGGGCGCGGCGACGCCTCGGCGTGCGGCCACGATCGAGCGGAACTCGAGCGGCACGGTGCTGCGCACAGACTGGTTTGTCGCCGGATCAAAGCCTTCGGCGCGACGTATACGCTCCACAGAACGCCACCCTAGCTGCTCAAATTCAGATTTCCGCCGTGGCGAGGCCGCTTGTCGTGGAGCTTTCGTCCCACAAAACGGAGCGAGGTCGCACGTCGACAGTCGAGATCTCCGGACCGTCTTCGTCGAAATGCTGTAGCTCGTTGAGCTTTCGCGCAGTGACCATGACGCGTGACTCGATCGAGGCAACGGCCTGGTTGAAGGACTCCACCGACTTGGCGAGCTGCGTGCCGGCCCGATCGAGGTGCGCTCCCGCCGTTTTGATCCGGTTGTACAGCTCGCGTCCGAGCTGTTGGATCTTCGCAGCATCGCGCGAGATCGCGTCTTGGCGCCACGTAAGCGCGACCGTGCGAAGCATCGTCATGAGCGTGGTCGGGGTGGCGAGCACGACCTTGTTGCTGAAGGCGTATTCGAGCAGCCCAGAGTCGGCACCGAGCGCCGAGTCCAAGAACACGTCACCCGGCAGGAACAGGATGACGAACTCCGGGCTGGTGGGAAACGCATCCCAATAGGTCTTGGCCGCGAGTGTGTCGACATGCGCGCGGACCTGCTTTGCATGTTTGCGCAGCTGACTCTGCTGCTCGGTGGTGTCCGCGGTCTGCATCGAGTCGAGATACGCGCTGAACGGGACCTTCGCGTCCACGACGATGTGACGCCCGCCGGCGAGGTGAATGACCATGTCCGGCCGGACGCCATCGCCGCTGTGCTGGAGGTCGAAGTCGCAGTGCTGCTTCATGCCGGCCAGTTCGACGACTCGCTGCAACTGCACCTCGCCCCAGCGGCCCCGGACCGTCGGTGCACGTAGAGCCGAGACCAGCTGACTGGTCTGGTTGGCGAGCTGCTGAGACGTCCGGTGCATGCCGTCGACCGTCGACGAGAGGCCCGCGTACGCCCGAAGTCGATCCGCTTCCACCTGCTCGACATGCTCGGCGAGGGCCATGACGCTGTCGCGGAGCGGATCAACGATGCGGGAGATCTCGTCGCTGATGGCACCGGCATGACGCTTCGCCGAATCCTCGCTTGCCAGCGCCAACGAAGACTCGACGAGGCCCTGACTTCCGCTCAAAGCCGCCAAGCGCGCCTCCGCCTCGGCGGTCCGTCGCTGCATGCGGGCAGACTGCACCGCCCACCCCAACGCAAAGCCGAGGGCGAGCGCCAGAACAAAGAGAAGCAGCACCGAGATCGTCATGACCTCGATGCTGCCTCATACCTCTGACAAGTAGCGCTGACCTGCCTATTCGCTGAACGTTCCGATCACCGGGAGCCACTCCTTGATCTCGACCCGCTCGACGAGGTTCTCGCTGACGAACGGGTCCTTGTCGACCAGTTCGCGCATAGCCTCGTCACTTTCGGCGCGGAACAAGAGAAGGGCACCGCTTCCGTCCGGGTAGGCCCCGGACGACAGCACCGCTCCCTCGTTCGCCAAGTCCCGCAAGTACGACCGGTGGGCGGGACGGTGGGTGTCCCGTGCCGGGATCGTGGCCTCGGTGTAGGTGTACTGAACCGCGAATATTGCCATTGCGTCAGCCTACGGCCACCAGTTCGTCGTCCGGGTCTTCCTTGCGCTGTTCGACTTCGACGTCCCGCTTGTGGGCGAGCTTCGACGGCCACCACATGTGTCGGCCGATGTCGAGGTTCAGAGCCGTGACGAGTACCGACCGCACGATGAGTGTGTCGAGCAGAACGCCCAGCGCGACCGCGAAGCCGAGCTCGGCGAGGAACACGATCGGCAGGGTCGCCAACGCGGCGAACGTGCCGGCCAGGACCAGACCAGCCGAGGTGATGACTCCACCGGTGGCCGCGAGGCCGATCAGTGCACCCTGTCGCGTGCCCACCCGCAACGTCTCCTCACGAACTCGAGTCATGAGGAAGATGTTGTAGTCGATGCCGAGGGCTACGAGGAATACGAACGCGAACAACGGGAACGACGAGTCTGCGCCGGCGAAACCGAACACGTGCCGGAACACCAACGCACTGATGCCGAGCGCGGCGCCGAATGACAACACCACCGTGCCCAACAGGATCACCGGTGCGACGACCGCGCGGAGCAGCGCCATCAGGATCAGGAGAACGACCACGAGAACGATCGGGATGATCAGTCGGTTGTCGGCCCGAGACGCATCCTGGACGTCCTTGTTGATCGCCGTCTGTCCGCCGACGAGCGCATTGGCTCCTTGCAGCTTGTGCATCGCGTCGCGGGCGCGGTCGACGGTCGCGAATGCGGCCTTCGAGTCCGGAGAATCAGTGAGAGTGGCCTCGACGTAGACGATGCCGTCCTTCGCGCCCATCGGCTTGACGCTGGCGGCGTCGATTCCGGGGACGCGGGCGAGGGTGCTGACGACCTCATCGGTCGCACTCTCGTTGGCCACGACCGAGACCGGCGAACCCTCGCCACCCGGGAAGTGCTTGGCCAACACCTCTTCTGCGGCGATCGACGGCTGTTCGCTGGTGAACATGTCCTTGTTGCTCAGGCCATTGGCATTGAGCTGCAGGATTCCGAAGCTGACGACCAACAGTGCGGCGGTGGTGCCGACCCACACTGCGCGCGGGCGCCTGGCGAGGACGATTCCCGTGCGTGACCAGAAGCCCTTCGACGTCTGCGCCGGGGTTCCCAGACGCGGGATGAACGGCCAGAAGACCCAGCGACCGCAGATCACGAGTAGGACCGGCAGAAGCACGAGCATCATCAGCAGGGCGACGACGATGCCCGCCGCTGCGACGGGCCCGAGGCCCGCCGTCGAGTTCATCTGCGCGAAGGTGAGGCACAACAGGCCGATGACCACCGTCGCGCCGCTGGCGATGATCGCCGGAGCGGCGCGGTGCAGTGCGTGCGCCATCGCTTCGTGGCGATCCGCGTAGCGGTGGAGTTCCTCGCGGTAGCGAGCGACGAGCAGCAGTGCGTAGTCGATACCGGCACCCAGGACGAGGACGCTCAGAATGCCGGCACTCTGACCGTTGACGGTCAAGTCGGCGTACTTGGCCAACAGGTAGACAACGCCTTGTGCCGTCATCACGCTCGCCACACCGCAGAACAGCGGGATGAGCCACAGCACCGGGCTGCGGTAGGTGAGCAGCAGCATCACGATGACCACGCCGACGGCACTGAACAGCAGAACGCCGTCGATGCCACCGAAGGCTTCGGCCTGGTCAGCGCCTTGCGCGGCAGGTCCCGCGATCGACGCCTTCAGTCCGCCGGTGTCGGAATCGACGATCTTCCGTAGGTCGGTGACGATTCCGGGCAGCTTCTCCCAGCCCTCGCTCGACATGTGGGTCATCGCGATGACCTGGACCGCCTGGCCGTCCTGCGAGGTGAATCGGGCCAGGTCAGCGCCCGTCAACGACGGCATGTACGGAATCCACAGATTGATCTTGTCTTCGGGAAGTCCCGCAAGACCCGCGGTCGTCACGCTGGTGACGCCGTCGACGCCCTTCATCTTCTGGATGTCTTCGGTGATCGCCTGGATGTCGGCGCCGGTGATGCCGGAATCACGCGTGAAGACGATGATCGCCGGAATGTTGTTGGGGTCGGAGAAGGCCTTGGTCTTGGCGAGGGCTTGGGTGGACTCGGCGTCACCCGGAAGCCAGGAGGCGATGTCGTTCTTCTGGACACTGGTCAGCTGCGCGCCGAAGGACCCGATCGCACCGATGAACACGAGAGCAAAGGCGAGGATCGCCCACTTCGTCCACCTATGCGTGATCCAACCGGCTACCTGTCGATTCATAACTTCCACTAATACCGGCAAATCCGGCGCAAACGCCATCCGGTATTTCCCTGATATGACCCTGAGCGGCGCCCGCGCACCGGCGCGGTTACCGCAACTTGTCAGAGGGCGGTCGTAGCGTCGGCGACATGCGGATTCTGCACACCTCCGATTGGCACATCGGCCGAACGTTTCATGGTGTCGATCTCCTGGCTGACCAGCGCGCGGCACTCCTCGCGATTGCTGATCTGGTCACCGAGACCGGCGCCGACGTCGTCGTGCTCGCCGGCGATGTGTACGACCGCGCGATCCCCAGCGCGGATGCCGTTTCGACCTGTATGGCCGGGCTCGAGGCGATCCGGGCCGCGGGCGCCCAACTCGTCGTCTCGTCCGGCAATCACGACTCGGCTCCACGGCTCGGCGCGGGATCGTCGTTCGCCGCCGCGGGCGGACTGCACTTGCGCACCGAACTGAAGCAGATCGCCCAGCCGGTCGAACTCGTCGACGAGCACGGTCCGGTTCTGATCTACGGCATTCCGTACCTCGAACCTGAGGTGACCCGGCATGGCCTCGAGTGTGGGAACTCCCACGAGTCCGTCCTGACCGCGGCGATGAGCCGAATTCGTGCCGATGTCGAGTCTCGAGAGAGTGCGCGCACCGTGGTCGTCGCGCACGCGTTCGTCGTCGGTGGTGAGCCGTCGGAGTCTGAGCGATCGATCTCGGTCGGGGGAGTCGAGACCGTGCCGGCCGGGGTGTTCGCCGGGGTCGACTACGTGGCCCTCGGACATCTGCACTCGCCGCAGACGATCGCCGAGAACATCCGGTACTCGGGGTCGGTGCTGCCGTATTCCTTCGCGGAAACCTCGCACCGCAAGGCGGTGTGGGTCGTCGATCTCGATGCGCAGGGCTTGTCGAACGTGGAACGTCGGGATTTGCCGATCATCCGCGGGTTGTCGACCCTCACTGCGTCGCTCGAGCAACTGCTGACCGATCCGGTCTTTTCCGCCTACGAGGGCCACTACATCTCCGCCCTGCTGACCGATGCCGTTCGCCCACCGGAGGCGATGCGGAAACTGAAGGGCCGCTTTCCCTTTGCCGTCCATCTCGACCTCGTGAATCAGCAGGCCGTGCAGGCTCTCGACTACCGGCGAAGGGTCAAGGGACGGACGGACCTCGATGTCGCGCGTGGGTTTGTCACCGATGTACGCGGTGAGCCGACCGACGGCGAAGTGGCCTGGCTCGAACGTGCACTCGCACAGGACGATCGCCAGGTCGAGCCAACTGGGGTGGCCAAGTCGGCATGAGGTTGCACAAGCTGTCGATCACCGCGTTCGGACCGTTCGCGGCGACCGTCGACGTTGATTTCGAGCAGCTTTCGACGGACGGGTTGTTCCTCCTCCACGGCGCGACGGGCTCGGGAAAGACGACGATTCTCGACGCGATCGCGTTTGCTCTGTACGGCCGTGTGCCGGGTGTGCGGGGTAAGGAGAACCGCCTGCGTTGCGACTACGCCGACGCTGCGGTCGTTCCTCGGGTCGAGCTCGAGGCGACGGTCGGAGGTCGTCGCCTCCGGCTGATTCGGAGTCCGGAGTACCTGCGCCCCAAGCGTCGTGGTGCCGGCGAGACGAAGGTCAACGCGGCGGTCACCCTGACCTGGCTCGACGGCAAAGGCAACAACCTGACTCGGCACACCGAGGTCGGCGACGAGGTCAACCGTCTTCTCGGGATGAGCGCGGAGCAGTTCTTCCAGGTGGTGATGCTGCCGCAGGGAGAGTTCGCGAAGTTTCTCGTGGCGGCCAACGACGAGCGCGAGAAGCTGCTCGAGCGCCTCTTCGACACCGGTCGCTTCAAGGCGGCAGAGGAGTGGCTCGTCGAGCAGCGGCGCAAGAGTGCCGATGAGCTCGCCACGTTGAGCCAGGCTCGAGACCGTCTCGTCTCGGAGATCAAAGGCGCAACCGCGGCTGATCTGCCCGCCGACGGACACGTCGAGTGGGCCATCGATCTGCTGGAATGTGCGCGACTTCGCGTCGAAGAGGGACGCGCCGAGTACGAGCTCCGGAATCGGGAGCGGACCGAAGCGCTCAAGCGAGTTGCCGATGAAGAGGCACTGGCCGCGCGCCTGGCGCGGCGCGCTCAGGCGTCGGCGGCGATGGAGGAGCTGAAAGCGCAACACGACACCTACCTGACCTGGGAATCGGAGCTCGAAGGTGCTCGGCGCAGTGCTGAGGTCGCCGTTCTCGATGCGCAGTTGTCGGCTGCCCAGGTTCGGAGGTCCGCTGCCGAGAAACAGGTCGTTAGCTGCGCGGTGGCGCTCGAATCGGATGCTGATGGCGCCGAATTCGCTGCCGTTCTGCAGTCCCTCGACGACGGAGAGCGGGTCTCGGCGGTCGATCAGGCGATCGGAAAGTGGAACGCCGAAATCGGCCAGCTCGACGCGGTGATCCCTGAGGTCGAGCAATTGGCCGCGGCCGAATCGGCACGCCGTCGCTCGGCAGCAGAACATGAAGCGGCTGGCGATCGGCTGGCTCAACTCGCGGGTCAACGTGCCGGCCTCCCGGCTCAGATCGCCGAAGCCGAGGCCGAGCTCAGCGCTGATTCCGACCTCGCCGCGGGACTGGACGCGTTGATGGTTTCGGCGCGCGAATGCCGGACCCAGCTCGACGCCGCGGCGGCGCTCGTTCAGCAGCGACGGGCTGTGCAATCTGCCGAGGCGGCGGCGATCGCGAGCCGCTCGGCGCATGTCACTGCGCGGGAGCACCTCGTCGAGGTTCGTGAGCGACGCCTGAACTCGATGGCCGTCGAATTGTCGGGAGCGTTGGTCGCCGGTGAACCTTGCGAGGTGTGTGGATCGCGCGAGCATCCTGCCCCGGCGGTGTCAAGCGGATCCGGAGCGACCAAGGACGACGAGGCGAAGGCCCGGGCAGCTGAGCAACGGGCCGCCGACGTCAAAGAACTCGAGCAGGAGCGCCTCGCTGCCGCGCGCCGAGAGGCCGACCGACTGCTCGTCCTCTCGAACGACGAGCCGGTGCATTCCCTGACTGCTCGCCACGCCGAGCTTGCCGCGCAGGTCGATGCAGCGCGCGCTGCCACTGCGCGTATCGACGCGTTGCGGTCGACGATCATTCGACTGCATGCCCAGAAGACCAGCCTCGATGAGGAGATTCGCGAGGTCGAGAAGCAGTCCGCGGTACTCGGACAACGGATCGCTTCCGCGGACGAAGACATCGAGCGACGTCGGGCGGCAATTGGGGATGTCTGTCGGTCCGACATGTCGCCGGTCGCGCGCCGAGATCGGCTGTCGACCCTCGTGACAAAAGCGGGGCGACTCCGCGACGCACTCAACTCGTCGGCGACCGCCGTGGAAGCGGTTCACGACCTGGAAGCCCGAGTGGCCGATGCGGCGATCGATGCCGGGTTCGACACCGTCGATTCGGCTCGGCGGGCCGTCCGCGCCGAGGCCGAGATCAAGCGGCTCGAGAGTGGCCTGCGCGCGGTGGACGACCGTCGGGTCCGTGCCGAAGCGGTTCTCGAGGAGACTGCGGCGGATGCGGACAAGCCGGTCGATGTTCCCGCGGTGGCCGCGGTGCTGCGTGAGGTGACGGCCGAGGCTGAGGCGACCGCAGCGAGGCTCGCGGCGGCGCAGGACGAGGTCCGGAAGCTGGAACGACTCGTCGTCGACCTCTGGGCCGCAGACAGCAAAATCTCGCCGAAGCGTCAGCGACACGACGAACTCGCCGGCATCGCCGATCTCGTCGCCGGGCGCGGGCAGAACCAGCGCAAGATTTCGTTGCGGTCGTACGTGCTCGCCGCACGGCTGGAGGAGGTCGCGGCCGAGGCGTCGATCCGGTTGCGGCGGATGTCCGGCGGTCGGTACGAATTCGTCCACAGTGATGCGGCAGGCCCGCGCGGAACACTCGGCGGTCTCGGCCTCGACGTTCGCGACCTCTACAACGACCAAGTCCGGTCGGTGAAAACACTTTCCGGTGGCGAGAAGTTCATGGCGTCTCTGTCCTGCGCGCTCGGCTTGGCGGATGTCGTCGCCAACGAGGCCGGCGGCACGATGCTCGACACCCTCTTCATCGACGAGGGATTCGGTTCGCTCGACGGGGAATCGCTGGAATCGGTCATGGGAGTCATCGACGATCTTCGCGAAGGCGGCCGGATCATCGGCGTGGTCAGTCACGTGGAGGAGATGCGGCAACGGATTCCGGCTCGGTTGCACGTCATGCGTGGTCACCTGGGTTCTCGGCTGGAAGTTCAGGTGTCGTGAGCGGGTAGACTTCTGACCTCGTGAGCCTCACCCTCGGAATCGTCGGTCTGCCGAACGTCGGAAAGTCGACGTTGTTCAACGCATTGACCAAGAACAACGTCCTCGCCGCAAACTATCCGTTCGCGACCATCGAGCCGAACGTCGGTGTCGTTCCGCTTCCGGACTCTCGTCTGAACCGTCTCGCCGAGATCTTCTCGTCGGAGCGCATCCTGCCGGCGACCGTGTCGTTCGTCGACATCGCCGGAATCGTGAAGGGCGCGTCCGAGGGCGCCGGGTTGGGCAACAAGTTCCTGGCGAACATCCGGGAGGCGGACGCGATCTGCCAGGTCGTGCGCGTTTTCGTCGACGACGACGTCGTGCACGTCGACGGTCGAGTCGACGCCTTCGCCGACATCGAGACGATCGCCACCGAGCTGATTCTGGCTGACCTTCAGACTCTGGAGAAGGCAATTCCGCGACTGGAGAAGGAAGCCAAGGTCAAGAAGGACCGCAAGCCGTACTTCGACGCTGCGGTACAGGCCCAGGAGCTTCTCAACAGCGGAAAGACGCTGTTCATGGCAGGTAAGGCAATCGAGCCGGAGTACATCCGCGAGCTGCACCTGCTCACCGCAAAGCCGTTCCTGTACGTGTTCAACGCCGACGAGTCGGTGCTGACGGACGCAGCTCAGGTGCAGAAGCTGCGCGACGCCGTTGCCCCGGCCGATGCCGTGTTCCTCGACGCGAAGATCGAGGCAGAGCTTCAGGAACTCGACGACGAAAGTGCCGTTGAGCTGCTGGAATCGATCGGTCAGACCGAGCCCGGGTTGCATGCTCTCGCCAAGGCCGGGTTCCACACGCTTGGACTCCAGACCTACCTGACGGCCGGCCCGAAGGAATCTCGCGCCTGGACGATCCACCAGGGCGACACCGCTCCCAAGGCTGCGGGTGTCATCCACACCGACTTCGAAAAGGGCTTCATCAAGGCCGAAGTCGTCGCCTTCACCGATCTCGACGCAGCTGGCTCGATGGCTGCCGCCAAGGCCGCGGGCAAGGTCCGGATGGAGGGCAAGGACTACGTCATGGCCGACGGTGACGTGGTCGAGTTCAGATTTAATGTGAGTAAGTAATCTGCTTTCAATCCCGTTGGCTGGCCTCGCGACGGACCGCAGACAACTGGATAGGCAAGTTGCGGCGGCAGAGCTTCTCGGTGATGCGGCGCAGCCCGAAGGCGGGCCATTGGACAATGGTCCAACGCAGCACCGTTGCTTGGCCATCCACGATGAACTCGCCGTGTTCACGTGCTTTGAGTCGGCGCCCGACCCAGGTCTCCAGAATCAACGTTGACGGCCGAATTGACTCGACTACCTCGCACCGAATCTGAACTCGATAGCTAGCGGTCGAAGTACTGTGCGTGCGTCCGCCGGGCCGGAAGGTCGCCTCCCTTTGCGGTTCGACGAATGACAACAGATACCCGGAACCAGGCACTCCCGGCTCTCCCCACTGGTCAACGAGGTTGAGGCGAGGGTCGACGATTGGTTGCATTGCAGGATCGACGATCACCGCCCAGACAACATCACAACTCGCGTCGATCCGAATCTCGTCGGTGATGGAAATCTCCCTGGCCACGAGAATGACAATATGTGTTCGCGGGTGGGACCGCTCAAAGGTCGTCGGCGGCTCCGGGCACGTCCCGACTAGGACCGGACCGATCTTCGTACTGGAGCCCATCGGTCGAACAGACGGCGAGTCCGTCGACCACCAAGTAGGTCAAAGTCGACCGTGGGACCCGGTATGAGTCTTTGTTAACCTGGTCCGCAGCGTCGCGTGTCGATGGCGGACTGCGCCAGGCATGGAGGCGCCGAACACGAAGGAAATTCGTGGCAGTCAGTTTCAATCACATGATCATCGGGGCCCACGACCCCGTCCGCTCCGCCGAGTTCTATCGGAGTGTGCTCGCAGCCAGAGAAGCCCCCAACTGGGGCCCGTTCATCAACATTCTGCTCGACGATGACACGCTGTTGCAGTTCGCTCCCGCACCGGTGAACGATCCGGTGCACATGGCTTTCTTGGTATCCGACGACGAGTTCGATCGCGGCTATGCCGTTCTCCTCGACCGTGGTGTTGAGCACTGGGCAGATCCGCAGCGCCGTCGGCCGAACGAAGTCGCGACCGAAGATGGGCGCAGGGTGTACTTCTGCGACCCATCGGGCCACTACCTGGAGTTATTGACCCAGCCCTACCTCTGACCCGCCACCACCGGCGGCGGCAAGACGGAAGTCGGCCCGAGCATCTAGACACGAAAGGCGGCCCAATGGGTCACGTCAGAGTCGATCTCAACATCTCCCTCGACGGCTATGCGACGACGACTGATCAAACTGCCGAAGACCCCATCGGGCAGGACTGGAACCGGCTCGTCGCGGCATATCTCGCTACGCGGACGATGCAGGAACGCGTCTTCGGTCAGCCCGGCCGCGGCACTACCGGCATCGACGAGAAGTATGCCGCGGCGTACTTCGAGGGCATAGGTGCCGAGGTTATGGGCGCCGGAATGTTCGGCTTGCACCTTCATCCCGATGACCCGGACTGGCAGGGATGGTGGGGTCCGAACCCTCCGTTTCGCGTACCCGTCTTCGTCCTCACGCATGAGAAGCGGCCATCCCTGACGATGGAAGGCGGCACGGTTTTCCACTTCGTCCAGAGTTCGGCGGAAGAAACGCTGCAGCTCGCCAGGGATGCCGCGGGGGATCGTGACGTTCGAATCGGCGGCGGCATCAGGACGGTGCGACCGTTCGCTGCGGCTGGTCTGATCGATCGCCTTCACGTGGCCATCGCGCCGATCCTGCTCGGCCGCGGCGAGAATCTGTGGGCGGACCTGCGGGGATTCGAGGGTGGTTACAGCGTGGCGACGGAGGTTGCCGAGAGCGGCACCATCCACGTCACTTTCTCGCGCTGACTTCGAGTTCGCGGTTACTGAGGGCGCCCAAGGTGCGGCGCGCAAGGATCAGCCAGCACAGAATGGCGAATCCGGAGAGCGCTGCCGGGACCCAGTGATCGAGCAGTAGTGACGCCGCAGTGGCGCATCCAAATGCCGTCACGTTGGCGGCCACGTCGTAAACCGGGGCGATGAAGCGCCTGTTGAGGACGTGCGCAACGGCGATGACCAGTCCGCAGGCGAACGTAATCGACAGAAGAAAGTTCACCACCGCCCAAGAATATCGAGCAGTTAGCCGGCGTTAGTCTCCGCAGCCGCGCGGATCCTCTCGAGGGTCTGCCGCATTCCGGCTCGCAGGGACCGGGTGAATGCTTCCTGCCCGCCGAAATAGGTCTCCGTGAGCTGCAATGACAGCGCCGATATTCCCTCGGGGGCGTCTCGCCGCTGGGTGAGTCGCGATCCGCCGGACTCGTTGCGATCCAACGAGAATGACCACACCGCCCAGTTTTCTTCGATTCGGAACGCGAGTTCCTGCAGTGGCGTGAAGCGCACGATCTCGCCGTGCGTCTTCCACTCAAGACCGTCCTGGCTGTTGAGGTTCGTGAATTGCGTGCCCAACTCGATGTGGTCGTAGCCGCTGCGGAGTCGCGTCGAGCGCACCTGTGGGCTCCAGTCCGACATGAGGCAGACGTCGCTGACCAGGTTCCAGACTCGCTCGATGGGTGCGTCGATGTCGATGCTGTCCATGAGAACCGGCTCGCAATCAGGCATGGTCTCTCCTAGAACTATGCGACCGTTCGGTCGTAATTATCCTGACGCTGAATCTAGTGGCCGACGTGATTTACGTCCAGTCGGTCGCATAAAATCGGTGGATGACTCTCGGATCTTCCGTCGACGGTCGGCGCGCACGGGGCGACGTCACGCGACGCCTCGCCGCGCGCACGGCGGCTGAGATCGCGACGACGCACGGGCTCGATTCGATCTCCGTGGGCTCGCTCGCGGCCGCGACGGGATTGAGCAAGAGCGGCATCCTGACGGTTTTCGGCAGTCGAGAGGCGATCCAGGTTGCTGCCGTCGCGGAAGCGCGGCGCATTTACCGCGAGACCGTCATCGTTCCAGCGTGGGGTAACGAGCCTGGAAAGCCCAGGCTGCGCGCGCTCCTGGATTCGTGGATCGCCTACCTGCGGGACGGTGTCTTCCCGGGAGGCTGCTTCATCTCGGCTACCTCGGTCGAGTACGGGCACCGCGAGGGGCCAGTGGCGGCCGCGGTTCGAAAGTTGAAGCGCGAGTGGCTCGACTTGCTCGAGGCGGAGTTCGTTCAGGCCGGCTCGGCGGACCCAGCTTCAGATGCATTCACGATCGACGCTTTGCTGAACGCGGGCAATGTCCGCCGCGAATTGTTCGGCGATGACGCGGAACTCGACTGGGCGCGCACGCTTGCGCTCACGATCGTCGGGTAGTCGCGTCGCGCCACTCGACGATGTCGAGCGCGACGGCGATGTTGACACTGTTGTCGTCGAGTGGTCGAGGCAGGAGTTGATCGGCCCGTTCGAGGTGTCGAAGCATGGTGTTGCGGTGTACGTGCAGAGCGGTCGCTGCGCGTGAGGCGTTGCACTGGCATTGCACGAACATCCGTACCGACTGGCGGAGATCGGGAGGAGCGGCGGCGAGCGGCCCGAGTGTCGCGATGACGAACGCGTCGGCACCCTCGATGTCGCCGCTGAGGATCGTGAGCAGTTGCACGTCGGTGAAGTTCGCGACCCGCCGGCTGGACTTCATGCGGGCGACCATGTGCTGAGTCGTCAGCGCATTGAGATGACTGCGCCGGAAGCCCTCGATCCCAGGAGCTGCCGGTCCGAGCGCAATGCGAACTCCGGCAATGGGTTTGATTTGACTGTCGAGTTGATCGGCGTCCGGCAGGTGGCCGCCTGCGTACCACACCCACAGGGTGGCGGCGCTCGGTACGACAGTGAGCCGGTGCCGTGCGCCGACTGCCCGAGCCGCGACATCACTCGCACGCTCGAGGTCGCTCAATTCAGAATCCGGATCATCGCTCCACACGATGGCAGCGGTATGTGTGCCGGTCAGTGCATAGCCCAGCCGCGCTTCGGCTCGGGCGCGGGGGATGGGCGCCCCGTCGAGGATGAGTGAGACGACCTCCCGGCGCTCGGCGTGCGTACCGCGGGTCAATTCTTCTCGCTCCACTGCCATGCGTTCGGCGAGTCCGCCGATGGTGGCGTCGAGAAAATCAGAGATCGAACGAAAGGCTAGATTGAGCACCTCCTGCAGCACTGCGGCGTCGGTGCTCAGGGTGAACGCCTCGCGCATGAACTGCATCCACGCCGCGTTCTGTCCGATGCGGTAGGCGTCCAAGGTCGACTCGCTCATGCCACGCCGAATCAGGTCGCGCGCGTAGTTCAGGGTTTCGGCACCGAGGTTCGCCGGCACTCGGGCAGCGGGATCGCGGGCGACCGCGGTGGCCCAGTGGAGCAGGTTGGAACGATTCGTTCGCTGAGTGGCGGCACGCAACACAGGATCATCGGCGATTGCCCGCATGCTCGGCGCGGACATGATGGCGGCGTCGATATCGGCGAGCCATCGATGAGGCTCACTGAGCGCCATCTCGGCGGTGCGGCGGAGTAGATCGAGCGCCTCTTCGGATGCCATGCGCAAAGGATAGTCTCACTGGTGCAACAAGCACCATAGACGATCGAATGTGATGCATTCTGCCGTGGCGCGAGAGGTGGTCAGAAGCGGATTCTGGAGTAGCTACCTCGTCGAACGGAAATCCCATGGCAAGTGAACACGTCAACGTGCTGATCGTCGGCGCCGGCATCTCCGGCATCGGCGCCGCGTACTACCTGCAGGCCAACCAGCCCGGCCGGAGCTACGCGATCCTCGAGGCCCGCGATGCGTCGGGTGGCACGTGGGACCTGTTCCGCTACCCGGGAATTCGGTCGGACTCTGATCTGCACACCTTCGGCTACGAGTTCAAGCCATGGGTCCATGACAAGGCGATCGCCACCGCAGACCTGATCCTGGACTACCTCCGAAACACCGCTGCCGAGAACGGCATCGACAAGCAGATCCGCTACCGCCACAAGGTCGTTTCGGCCGCGTGGTCTTCGGCCGACGCACGCTGGACGGTCGAAGTGGAACACGACGGCGAGTCGGTGACCATCACGGCAGACTGGATCTTCAGCGCGGCCGGTTACTACCGCTACGACGAGGGATTCACTCCGAAGTTCGAAGGCCGCGAGCAGTTCACCGGCCAGATCGTGCACCCTCAACATTGGCCCGCCGACCTCGACTACACCGGTAAGAAGGTCGTTGTCATCGGCAGCGGTGCCACGGCGGTCACGCTCGTGCCGGCGATGGCCGGAAAGGCCGGACACGTCACGATGCTTCAGCGGTCGCCGACGTACGTTCTGCCCGTTCCGTCCGAGGATGTCATCGCCAACACGTTGCGTAAGGTCCTGCCAGACAGCCTCGCCTACCGGATCACTCGGCAGAAGAACGTCCTGCAACAACGGCTCATCTGGCAGATGTCGCAGCGCTACCCGCAGGCGATGCGCCGGTTCATCCGCGCGACGAACGCTCGGCAACTGCCGAAGGATTTCCCGATCGACGAGCACTTCAAGCCGACCTACAACCCCTGGGACCAGCGGTTGTGCACGGTGCCGGACGGCGACCTGTTCAAGGCTTTGCGCGACGGCTCGGCGTCGATCGTCACCGACCGCATCGCGACCTTCACCGAGTCGGGAATCCGGCTCGAGTCCGGCCGCGAACTCGAGGCAGACATCATCGTGACCGCGACCGGCCTGAACATGCAGGTCTTCGGCGGGATCACCCTGACCGTCGACGGAGCCACAGTCAACCTCGCCGAGAAGGTCTCGTTCAAGGGAATGATGCTCAGCGACGTGCCGAACCTCGCCTACGCGATCGGCTACACCAACTCGTCGTGGACGCTCAAGGTCGGACTGTTGTGTGAGCACTTCACCCGGTTGCTGTCCCACATGGACGAGATCGGTGCCGACATCTGCTCTCCCGAGTTGCCCGCACCGGACATGGCCACCCGTCCGCTCCTGGACTTCGGCGCCGGCTACGTGCAGCGCGCCATCGCAGACCTGCCCCGTCAGGGGCTCAGCTACCCGTGGCTGACGTCGATGAGCTACCAGGCAGACGTCAAGCTGCTGCGCGGCGGGCCCGTCGAGGACCCCAACCTTCGCTTCACTTCTTCGTCTCGAATCGAGGTTTCCGCATGAAAGACAACTTCGCCGACGTCGGCCGTGGCATCACGCTCTGCTATCGCATCGACGGCGATCCGGCCGGAACGCCATTGCTGCTCGTCGCGGGGCTGAGTGTCGATCTGACGGTCTGGCCGGAGGCGATGGTCGACGGACTCGTTCGGGCCGGCTTCTACGTGATCCGTTTCGACAACCGCGATATCGGCCGGTCGACGCAGATCTCCACGAAAGCGCCAGGAACCTTGCGAAAGCTAACCGCGCGTCCGCGCAAGGATGCCTACGACCTGGGTGACATGGCTGCCGACACGATCGGCCTGCTCGACCACCTGGGAATCGGTCAGGCCAACGTCGTCGGAATGTCGATGGGCGGGATGATCGCGCAGACGGTAGCGGCTCGGTATCCCGAGCGGGTCACATCGTTGACCTCGATCTTATCGACCACGGGTGACCCGTCGGTCGGGCAACCGAGGAAATCCACGATGCTTCTCCTCGCTGCACCGCCGGCGCGGACCAAACAGAAAGAGATTGCTCGCCACCTGCGGATCATGCGCCACATCGCGTCGGTGGGTTTTCCCTTCGACGAGGCTGCTGAGCGTGACTACGCGGCCGGGGCCTGGGACCGCGGTGCCGGACCGCTCGCGGGTCGCGGGGTCGCGCGGCAGATCAGTGCGATCCACAAGTCCGGTGACCGAACGGCCGAACTGGCCCGCATCACGGCCCCGACGCTTGTCATCCACGGTGATCGCGACCTCATCGTCGCGCCGAGCGGCGGCGAGGCAACCGCCGCCGCCATCCGCGGCGCGCGCCATGTGGTCATCCCGGGCATGGGCCACAATTTCCCGGCCGGAGTCATTCCACGACTGCTCGAGCTGATCGCGAGTCATGTCCAGGTCAGCGGGACCTCAGGATGCCGTCCAACAAGTGCATGAACTCAGCGACGCGCGACTTGCCTGCCGGCGCGGGCGGGTAGCGGCGCAGCACGTTGATGACGATGGGCGTCGCACGGGCGGCGGCCCTGGTGATGTGATCCGTTCCGGCCTGCGGGCTTCCGGCGAGCAGTTCCGTCGCGCAGGCGGCGTGGGCAGCTGACCGGAGGATATGACCCACCTGTTCGGCTTTGGCAAATGGGTGCAGGTAGGCAGCGGCCGCAGCATCGCCGGCCGCGTGTGCGGCATGCTTCGCCGCCGCCGAGATCGCGTCTTTGGCGGCGCGATGAGCATCGAGCGCGGTGACCCGTTGGAGCTTGCTGCGCTTTGCGCCGTGGGCGAACTCCCACGCAGCGTTGATGGCCGCCCGCGGGCGCTCATCACCGGGGCTCACGTCTTCGAAGACGGCGAGAACGTCTTCCGCGTTGAGGACGGCGAATCGTGCCACCTCCCGCAACTCCGACATCTCGAGATCGAAGTAATCCTCGGGATCGATCGCCACGGGCTCATTGTCGCCGATCGGATCAGCTCGCGACGTCTGGCTGCGTCGCCATGATCTGCTCCCACAACGGACGGAATTGGAACCAACCCGCGTGCTCGTTTCCGATCTGCTGACGAACGAGGCTCGCGGTGTCATGGTCGACAACCGTCGGTGTTCCCGCGGCCATCGCGACGAGCTGAGCCTGGCATGACCGCTCCATGGTGACGAACCACCAGGCGGCGGCGGATACCGAGCTTCCCACGGTGATGAGACCGTGGTTACGGAGGATCGCGGCCTTGTAGTCGCCGATGGCCGCGGCGATGTTCTTGCCCTCTTCTTCGGCGTAGGCGACGCCGCTGTAGTTGAGGTAGAGCCCGTGGTCGCCGTAGAACGCGCACGCATCCTGTGTGATCGGCGCGAGTTCGATCCCGAGCGAGGAGAAGGCCTTCCCATACAGCGAGTGCGCGTGGGCGGCCGCGACGGCGTCCGGTCGGGCTGCGTGGACCTGCGCGTGGATGATGAAGGCGGCGCGGTTGACCGGTCGAGTTCCGTGAACGACGCGGCCTTCATGGTCGACGCAGATGAGGTCGCTGACGCGAATCTGGTTGAAGCTCATGCCGAATGGGTTGACCCAGAACAGGTTCGGGTCGCCTGGGTCGCGGGCGGTGATGTGCCCGGCGACGCCCTCGGAGAATCCGAACTTTCCGAAGACGCGGAAGGCGATCGCGAGGTCGAGTTTGCGCTGCGCACGCTCTTCGTCCTCGGACAGACCCATCGGCGGGACCGGAAGGTCGCAGTTTTCGGGCATCGGACCAACGGCTTGTTCGAGGAGTTTCCGGACGTTCTCGTTCATGGCGCCTTCCTTCCGTGCTGAACCACGATAGGCCCGATGCACTGGCGATTGCCTGACTCCGGACTATTGACCAGCTGGATTGAGTCGAATTGCCCGTTTTTTGGGCCGCCCCGCTGTTCTCTTGAGGCATGGGTTTCCAGGTCGGCTACGTCGTCATGCTCCTTCTGCTGATCGGCCTCGACGCTGCAGTTGTGTACTTCGCGCGCGCCAACGCACGGCCGCTGCACGTGGTCGCCATCTCGGCTCTGACGACGATCGTCACGATGATGGTTGTCGGACTCGGGGGATACTTATATGCCGCGAGCAGCCTCGAAGAATTCTTTGACACCACGGCAGACTCGGGAAGTCACCGGGAGCCGACTCTTGCATCGACGCACACATCGAGCCCCGGCGATCAGCTGACACCCGACCAGGCGGGTTCGGTGTGGATCAAGACGAAGTCGGAACGGACGTCCTGCCAAGTCATCGCTGCCCAGGTCGGATGCTCCGCCGACTTCGACACTGCGCCTACCACCGAATGCTGTGGCAAGGCAAACGGTGTGATCATCAAGCCGAGCGGCCAAACCGAGTGGGTCACGGGGAACATGCCAAACAGTGCCGAATGGACCGTTCTCGACTACGGCACCTATCACGCGGCCGGATGGACCATCGACGCAAAGGCGAATGGCACGACATTCACGAACGATGCGACCGGGCACGGCGCGAAGGTTGCCATCGAGAGCGTCACAAGCTTCTGACGTGCGCCATTCAGTCCAGCTGGAGTGTGTCCGTGAAGGTCTTGCCGGTGGAACTGTTGACCAGTGTGAAGGTCATGGTCTTGTCCTTCACCGAACCGTCGATGGTGCCCGATGCGCCCGTGCAATTGCCGGACGCGACCTGACTCGTCCACGGACCGGAGAACGTGCCTTTCGTCTTGTCGATGTCGATAGACAAGTCGACGTTGAGTTCGCAGCTGGCGCCGATTCTTTCGACCAGTTTCACCAAACGTCCATCCTTGACGGTCACCGAGATGCCGCTGCCGGAGTACACGCCATCTCTGACCGCGCCTGCTGCTTTCGACACGTCCCTGTCGCCGGTGCTACCAACGGGCCGGTTGAACGGCTGTCCCGTGACGATGTCGACGAGCACGAAGATATTGATGACGACCGTCGTTGGCTGAACGACGACAATCGTGCCGGGGTTGTACCCAGCCCATCGGGGTCCGTTTTCCTTTGGTGTGCCGGTCAGGGCGCTCGGAGCGGTGAGCGGGTTTCCGCAGTAGCAGCGGACGCGTGGAACGCCATGTCCGTCGACCATGACCGCAGTGCCGGCTTGCAGCACCGACTGCAACGGCGTCGCCGTGGTCCCGTCGAACCCGTGATTGGTCACGCGCGTATCGACCCGAAGTGTCACGGGCGTCAATTCGCGCAGGTAGGCGGCAATCTGGTCGACCCTCAGCTGCCGGCCGCGGCTCCAGAAGAGGGTCGAGTCCGCATTCAGTGCGTCGACGAATGCTTTGGCCTGCGCGGGGTGGGTCTGCAAGAAACTGATCATCTTGTCGCGGTCGCACGAGGAGTTGTCCATCGTGCCGCCGTACAGGCCTTCCTGGTTGCCCGGCTGTGTTTGCGGCGTCAGATTCTGTCCATTGCCCTGTGGCGTGAGTTTGGGAGGGTTCGCGGTCTTCTCGGGTAGCGCAGCGGCAGCAGGCGGCATGAATGGGTTGTGCCCGGGCGCGGTTGCCGTCGTCAGCCACACCTCTGCCGCCTCGCCGGTACCGGTGGCCGGTTTGGCGGAGCAGTCCGCGAGCGCACAGAGGAGAACGATGACGATTGCGATCCAGCGGATCCGATTCCGCGCGGTCACGGCCCACACACTCCGTTCGAACATGTGCCGACCGGACAGTCAGTGCAGGTCTGGCCGATCGAGCACACGTTGCCGCAACTGCCGCAGTTGTAGGGGTCACTGCTGAGGTCGACACAGTTGCCGTTGCAGAGCGTTTGGCCGCTTGAGCACGTGGGGGTGACGGGCGCGCAGGTTCCGTTGTTGCAGACGCCGGAGTTGCAGGTGGTGCCGAAGCTGCCGCAGTTGTTCGGGTCCGAGCCCAGGTAGACGCAGGTTCCGTTGCACAGGGTTTGGCCGCTTGAGCACCTCGGGGTGACAGGCGCGCAGGTTCCGTTGTGGCACGTCCCAGAGTCGCAGGCGTATCCGCACTCGCCGCAGTTGTTGGGGTCGCTGTAGGTGTTGACGCAGTATCCGGAGCAGTTAGTCAAGCCGTGGCCGCATCCGCAGGTGCCGTTGTTGCAGATGCCGTAGTTGCAGGTGTTGCCGCACCCACCGCAGTTGTTGGGGTCGGTGTAGGTGTTGACGCAGTATCCGGAGCAGTTAGTCAAGCCGTGGCCGCATCCGCAGGTGCCGTAGTTGCAGATGCCGTAGTTGCAGGTATTGCCGCACCCACCGCAGTTTTCAGGGTCGGTATAGGTATCGACGCAGATGTCGCCGCACAGCGTCGTTCCATTCGTGCAGAACTCGTTAGCCGACGCCCGAGGTAAGCCGAAGACGGCACGCGAGGCAGTCGAGGCAAACAACGCGCCGACGACGCTCATGACAGTGCGGCGTCGCACGGGCGCGGAAGCTAGCGCGCGCGTGAAGGCCTCGAACCGGGCGTCCTCCATGCCGACGCTCCGAACTCAGCGAGACGCTGGAGCCGCAGTGCTGGGACCCACTCAGTATGAACCGGTCCAGGTGCACGGTAAACGTTCAGGTTTTTCGCACATTTGACAAGGTCAGCGGGAGATTTCGCACGAGGTCGAACACCGCTTCCGCACCCGCTGCCAGGCCCGATTCGATGCTTCCTGCCGGGCTCACGAGGAGCGCCATGGGTGTTCCGCGGGCACCGTAGCGAGCTGCCACGGAATTACCCGGGTCGCTGAGAACCGGGCTGGTCAAGTCCAATGCCCGGTTCTCATCGAGGGAACCCGTGGAGATGACGACCAGCTGAGGTGCGGCGACGAATCCGGTGGATTCCCACGCTCGGAGATCGTCGAACATGAGCGCGCAGAAGCGGCAGTGAGGATTCCAGAAGAGGAGCAGGACTCGGCGTCCCCGGAATCGATGAAGGGACGTGAGCGTGCCATCGATATCGGGAAGTTCGAATCCCGGCGCAGCTGTCCCGATCGCCGGAGCGGACGGCGGATCGGCTGGTCTGGGTTGGATTGCGGACGCGACCAGTGCAGTGATGGCTTCGGCCCCTGGCGCGAGGGGAGCGCCGATCGTCCCGTCGGCCAGCACCAGGACGCCAGTCGGGGTGCCGCTCACCGAGAAACGGTCGGCGACCTCGTTGTCGTCCTGAATAAGCACTCGCCGCACGCCGTCCGCTGCCGCCTTCGTGCGATTCTCGGTGGGATCACCGCGGCTCACGATCGCGACCGTCAGAACGTCCGAGTGCTCGTCCTGCCACTGCGCGATGGCGGGCATCAGTTGGGTGCAGGGACCGCAATGCGGATCGGAGAAGAGCAGCAGAACCGGACGTCCTTCGGCGCGCAGCGACCGCAGTGTCAGCGTCTCACCGAACACGCCAGGAAGCTCGAAATCGGGTGCGGCCGAGCCGATTGCGGGTCCTGCACCAGATCTCGCGATGGTGTTCGAAGTGAAATGGGCTTCGAGTGCATCGAGTCGCAGGTGCAGGCGTCCTTGTTCGCGTGCGAGATTCAACAGGAACCACACCTGGACTGATTCCAGTGCGACGAATCCGGCGACGCATCCTCCGACGATCAATTGAATTGCGGTCAACCCGCTCAGCCATTCACCAACTCCGAGTGCGCCGTATCTCGCGGTGCCCCACACGACAAAGCCGGCAACACCCGCCAGAAAGACGTTGCGGACGATCGACGTGGCTCCGATGGGCGACGAATGCACCTGACCGAAACAGCGGCAGTCCGGGCGTCGGCCGCGTGCCAGCGAAATCGCCATCGCCGACGTGAACAACCCGAGTAGAACGAGTGACGCTATTCCTGCCCATAGGGCGGTCGCTGCCAGGACGAGAGAAACGGCCAGAGCGAGTTCGATAACCGGTAATGCCCGGGCGACTGGTCGGACGAGGGTACGCGGAACTCCGAATTCTCGGACCGCAGTGGCCACCGCTTCCGGGTTGACGAGTTTCGCGCTGCCCGCCACCGCGAAAACAACAGCCAAGAGCAATCTGGCGAACATCGTCGCAGTGCTCATAACGACCCCTGCATTTGGGTGAACGGGGGTTTGTCTGGAGTTTATTCGACGGTCCGGCCTAATAGACACCGTCTGGCACGCCCGCGATATTTGCGCGAAGCTAACGTTGTCGGTTCCGCAAAACGCATCGTCTGATTCTCACGTCCAGCGTGAAAGGCGGGCAGGAGATGGCGAACAGAGAATTCGGGCCGGGTGACTTCATCGCCGGCTACGAGATCGTTCGCCTGCTCGGTGTGGGCGGAATGGGATCGGTATTTCTCGCCAAACATCCGAATCTCCCGCGGAAGGTAGCACTGAAGCTGCTGTCGCGGCAGTTGACCGACGATGAGAGCATTCGCGAACGGTTTCTGCTGGAGGCAGAGCACGCTGCGCTGCTCGAACACCCGAACATCGTCACCGTCTATGACCGCGGTGACGAGGACGGGCAGCTGTGGCTGTCCATGCAGTACATCGAAGGGACGGACGCCGCCGCTCCGCTGCGCGACGGCCCGATGCCGGTTCGCCGGGTCGGCAGAATCATCAGCGAGACGGCGGCGGCACTCGACTACGCGCATGAACTCGGCATCGTCCATCGCGACGTCAAACCACAGAACATCCTGCTTGCGAAACCAGTCGGCGGGCACGAGGAGCGTGTCTATCTCGCGGACTTCGGAATCGCGAAAGCGCTCAACGACCCACGGCAGGTCACTGCCACGGGAATGTTCGCGGGCAGCCTGCAGTATGCGGCCCCCGAACAATTCGATCCATCGATGCGGCTCGACCACCGCGTCGATGTCTATGCCCTCGGCTGCACGTTGTACCGACTGATGACGGGTGTGCTGCCTTATCCAGGGACGACGCCCGCGCAGTGGATGGCCGGGCACCTGACCGGCAAGATTCCGAGCCTGAGCGCCGAACGGCCCGACAGTTTCGGCTCGATATCCGCTGAGATCGATGCGGTGGTGGAACACGCTCTCGCGAAAGACCGCGATCGGCGTTACCAAAGCTGTGGGGCTCTGGCGCGAGCATTGCTCGACGCAATCAGCGCATGCCCCCCTGAGTCGGCAAGCGCACCGACCCTTCCTGGGGTCCGCGCGGTAACCAATGCTTCGGCGGAATCGACAACACGGCGTCCGGGAGTGCTTCCCTCCCAAGCCGATGGTCGAACAAGTTCGCCCGCGCACACCGAAGTTCCGACAAGTCCTCCGGCGCGCGCGGCGCGGTGGCCGTTGGCAGAAGGCGACATTCCCACGCGTCCGCCGTTGCCTCCGGAAGTTCCGACGCCGCCCAGCGTGAAAACACCTCCGCAACAGAAGAATTGGCACCGGCGCCTAGTCCTTCTCGCCATCGTGTTTGTGGCAATTGCCGCAGCTGCCCTGGCCGGCTGGTACTGGATGCCCACATCGACCACAACGACCCCCGAGTTGGCATTGCTTGGAGTGGCTGACGGCGGGGCGAATCCGTTCATGCCCATGACCCCTCCTGACGTGCAGCCCACGAGCCTGCCCACGTTGCCCGACAACGGGTCCGGGGCGAATATCGTCGCGCGGCCGATTCTGGGCGATTCTCCCGGCCTGTATGCCGGACAACCGCATGTGGCGGACTGCGATCGGTCGACCGTCAACGGCTTGTTCGGCCCGAACTCAGACCGGTCTGGTGCGCTGATCGCGGCCCTCGACACGGACCCGACGCTGTATTGGAGTGGCGGAAGGCCGCTCACCACCGCGGATGTCATGACCTACCTCAGCGAGCTCACGCCAGTTCGGCTTCGCTTCGATACGCGGGTGACGCACTATTCGCTCGACGGCGGCGATCCGGTCGCCGTGCAGGCTGTCCTCCAGTCGGGAACAGCCGTGCTCATCGACGCAACGGGTATGCCGCGAGTCCGTTGTATCAGCGGGAGCCCGATCACCGCGCCGGTCGCACTGAAACAGAAACCGACCGTGACGGGCAGTGCGTGGTCCGGATACCGGCCTGGTGCGCTCGCCGTCGTGCAGCAAAGCAAAGTCATCATGACCACTGTGGTTCTTGCTGATGTGACGAACGGGACGGCATTTCAACGACCGATAGGCACGGACGGTGCGCAAGATGCCCCGAGCGCGAAAACAATCGGCACTTTCGACAAGTAATTCTCGCCCGTATCGCGACGATTCATGCCCCAGATAACGCATCGGTGGTCGGGCTATCACGATTCAGAACGCGTGTGCAAGCCGCAAAAGTTGCAGTTTGTTGAGATGGCTACCTTGCCAATGACTCAAACGAGAACTCATCTAAGGCGGCAGCAGTGCGAGTTGGGGGAAAGGTGTCAGCCTTTTGGGTGAACCGAAGCGATCGAGCCCAGCGATTTGGTGCTCTCGCTCTCGGCACACTCGCCTTGAGTTCGGTAATTGGCTTCGGCGCAATCACGGGATCCGGTGAAGCAGCCGCCGCCATCGACGGCCGGGCGTCGATCGTGGACTTCTACGGAGACAAACTCACCGCCATTCTCAAGGACTTCCAGGTCGATTTCTATCCGCCGCTCGATGGCGGTCCGACCACTCGTGAGTGGTTCATCAACGGCACAGTCGGCTACAACGTCGTCGGTCCCAAGGCTGGTGGTTTCGAAGGCAAGCTCACCTTCGGTTACCAGGTCGGCTACCCGGGCACCTTCGACGGCACGATCCAAGCCAGCTGGACCTCGCCGAGCCTGACCTACAGCACCGGCTCGACGACATGTTCGGGTGGAACGTGCACTTCCCCGACGCAGCCGATCCAATTCTCGGCGCAGCTCATTCCGCAGGCGACGGCTGCGCTGAAGGTCGGCCTCGGTCCGGGCATCGTGGATATTCCGGTCGGCTCCGGCAACGTTAAGGGCAGCGCTGGTGCGATCCGACTCCAAGGCTTCCACGGCACGGTGAAGGGTGTCCTCGGGAGGGTGAACCTCCGCCCCTACGTGAAACTCGAGTCGACGACCGGCGACACCGTGATCGCCTACGGCAGGGTCTACTCGGAGCCGGGTCCCGACAAGAAGCCAAAGTAGCCGATGTCGTCATTCACCTGATCGCGAACGGACCTCCGCGAGGTTCGTTCGTGACGGAGAATCTCCCTTCGTGACGAACACTTCGGATTGGGATGTTGTCGGCAAGGCGGACTACGTCAGTTTCACGAGCTACCGCAAGGACGGGACGCCCGTCGCGACGCCGGTCTGGATCGCGCCGAGCGACGGTCGCCTGTACTTCTTCTCCGAGACGAAGGCGTGGAAGATCAAGCGGATTCAGCGCAATCCGGACGTCACACTGCAACCGTGCAGCGTTCGCGGTGCCATCAAGCCCGGGTCTCCGGTGGTCGAGGGCACCGCGCGCGTTCTCGAATTCAGTGATGCAAGTCGGGTTCGCAAGATCCTGAACCGCAAGTACGGCATGTTGGCTCGGCTCAGTGAACTCGGTGCGAAGGTTTTCCGCAGCGCGGACTTCTCCATCCCGATCGAGATCTCACCGCGGTAGATCCGCCCGACGTCAGAGTCGAGCCAACGCCAGGTCGACCATCTCGATCTGATGTTCGGGGGACAGGCGGCCAGGCTCGAGTGCCGCCTGAACCAACATCCCGTCCATCAGGCAGGTCAGGCGTTCCGCCGCCGCCGGAAGATCGAGATTCGGGTCGACCTCGTCGCGCCGAACGGCGTCGGCGAGGACCTGGGCGATGAATTCTCGCCATTCGCGATAGCTTTCGCGCTGCACTTCGCGCAGCGTTGGTCGCGTGATCGCCGCGGACCAGAAGGCCAGCCAGACCCGAGCCTCTGCCGCGCGCACGTCGTCGAGGGGGAGTGCTTCGAGAAGCAGTGCGCGCAGTGTCGGCAATCCGCCGGGCCCGCTCTCGACACACGCTGCCATCCGAGCGACCAGTGCGGTGTACGCGTCTTGAACGGCCGCCAGCAGTAAGGCTTCTTTGTCGGCGAAGTAGTGGGTGACAACAGTCGTCGAGCTGCCGGCCTCGGCGGCGACCCGACGGACGGTGGTCGCGTCGAAACCGTCTCGTGCGATGACGGATCGTGCCGCCGCGGCGACTTCGGACCGACGCTGTACCGGATCGACAGTTCTGGGCACCTGCGCTATCTTAGTACAACAGATGTTGTGCAACGATCGTTGTACAACTTGTTCGGAGGTAGGCCATGTTGTTCCGGCTCGGTGTGGCACTGATGGTGCTGTCGTTCGTCCCGTGGATTTTTGTCGCAGGGGCGTTTCTGGTCGGCGTCTCGCTGGCGACCGGTGCCGGATTGCTCGGCGGATCCCTGGTTGCGGCCGAGGTGATGTTCTGGGCTGGCCTGGCTCTCGCCGGCAAGGAAACCTGGCAAGCGGTCAAGGCTGCCGGGTGGCGTGGTGCGCCAGGGGAGCTGGCCAGGCTCTTCGTCGAAGGCCGGCCGACCGCATGACTCGAGGGTCGACTATTCGACGGGCTTCTCGAGCACGCCTTCCTCGATGAGTGCCTTGTGCGCCGCGCGGAACGCCTGCCGCCCGGCGGGCGTTCCGCAGTAGACGGTTGCGTGGAGGAGGACCTCCGAGATCTCTTCAACCGTGACCCCGGTGTTGAGCGCGCCTTTGACGTAAATCGAGAGCTCTTCGTATTTGCCAAGGGCCGTGAGCATTGCCAGGTTGATGAGGCTGCGCGTCTTCGGATCGAGGCCCGGTCGGCTCCACGAGTAGCCCCACGCCCATTCAGTGAGCAACTTCTGGAAGGTCATCATGAACTCGTCGGTGCCGTTGAGATTGGCATCAACGTACTCGGCTCCCAGGACCTGACGCCGCATCTCGAGGCCGCGCGCGAACAGGTCCGGGTCAGTCACTGTGCCTCCCACGAGATGATGCGCTGGGCGAGTTCGGGCCCCGCATCTTCCTGCACGAAATGTCCGGCGCGCAGTCGCCAGCGTCTTTGATTTGATCGGCGAATGCCGCCGGGTCACCGAACGACAGCATGACGGCGATCGGATTAAGTGCGAGAGCTTCGGTGACCACGTCCGGGGATCGCTGCACCGACCAGGTGATGAACCCGACGCCCACCCGTTCGGACCCCGCTGCCTCGAACTGTGTACGAATCCAGTCGGAGTTCCCGTAACCGCCGCCGATGAGACCGAGCCCACCTGCGCGCGCAACCGTTGCCGCCAGTGCACCGCCGCCGGCCAGTGCCATGGGAACCGAGATGATCGGGTGCGCATTCCAGAGTCGTTCGGTCAGGCGTGTGGAGAGAACCGCGGCCACGGCTTCCGTCCGATCGCGGCGACCATCTGCATATTCGTGACGCTAGTCGGGATCGCAGACGGCGGGAAGAAATCGAGGCTGATCAGGCAATTCCGAGGGACGACGCGACGAGATGCCACAGTCGCTCACCAGCCTCGAACGGTTCGACCGGCGGATCTGACCGTAGTTGTTGCGCGATTCCATGGCGCAGGCCACCGATGACGAAAGCGCCGGCGCTCGCGGCGTCGAGTCCGGCGGGCAATTCGCCGACGGACTGACCGCGCCGAATGTTGTCGGCGGCGAACTCGCTCATGGTCTGAATGTGCACCGCTTCGAGTTCGGCAAGTTCGGGGTCGAGGGCGGCTCGGTTCAAGAGGATCGGAGCGAGTGGGTCGGCGAAGTGGTAGTCGACGAAAAGATGCGTGCGTTTGCGCTCCCGAGTTCCCCAGTCGGCCTCGGCGGGAAGGTGTGAATCGGCGATCGCGTGCCGAAGTCCGTCGTAGAAGCCGTCGTAGATCGCCGCGAGGAGACCGCTTTTGGACCCGAAGTGGTGGTACAGCGCGCCGGTGCTCAACTGGGCCCGGCGGGTGAGCGCGCTGAGTTCGAGCAGGCCGTTCCCGCGCACCAACTCGTCGCGGGCAGCAGTGAGAAGTTGTTGACGTCCGATCGGGGCACGTGCCATAGTCCGAAACATAACAGAACTCAGTTATGTTTCGGGAGTGGTCATGAGCGCTGAAGTGTCGTCGCCGAAACAAGGCCTGCGGCGCGACGTGAACTCGTTGGTAGATCTTGCCGGGGACCTGGCTGGAACCTATCGCCGCACGGCGAGCAGCGGCACGACAGTCGATCCGGCGATCGCGGACGCGGATCTGGCTGCGGTGCAGCGCGACGGTTACGTGATCCTGCCGGATCTACTGACATCGACTGAGCTCGACGAGATTCGTGCCGCGATTGCGCCGTATCTCGATCGGCGCGGGCGGAACAACTTCGAGGGCCTCACGACGCAGCGGGTGTACAGCGTCTTGAACAAGACCTCGAGCTGCGATCGGATTGCGGACCACCCGCGTGTGCTCGCGATACTCGATCGGTTGCTCATGCCGAACTACCTGCTGTCGATGCTGCAGGCGATCAACATCCTGCCGGGGGAGCAGCGCCAGATGTTGCACTGCGACGACAGCTTCTACCCGATCCCACGGCCGCGCGCGGCGTTGAGTGCCGCCACGATCTGGGCGATCGACGACTTCACGGCGGATAACGGCGCGACCGACATCATCCCGGGCAGCCACCTCTGGGGACACGAGATGCCTGCGGAGGACGATCGCCGGCCGGTGGTGATGAGTGCGGGTTCGTGCGTTTTCTTCCTCGGCACGTTGTGGCACGGGGGCGGGGCCAACCGCTCGGCAGAATCTCGGCTTGCCCTGACCGCGCAATATTGCGAGCCCTGGCTTCGGACCCAGGAGGCGTTCGCGCTCTCCATGACGAAGGAGACGGTGCGCCGAGTCTCGGAAGACATTCGACGAATGCTCGGCTACAGCATCCATCCGCCGTTCGTGGGGCAGGTCGACGGCATGCATCCGAAGCGGCTGCTCGAGGGCAGCGAATAGCCCAGACTGGCGGGGTAAGCGAAGTCGTTCGATCTATTGGAGCGGCGCCATGACCACCTCCGATGTGCCGCGGTACGTGCTGAGCCCGGAATGGGAGCATGAGGGCCGGCGGCTTGCTCTGCTCGAGCAGATATTCGATCCGGGAGCGACCGCTCGACTCACACAACTCGGAATCGGTCCTGGCGCACGGTGCCTCGAGATCGGTGCCGGCCATGGGTCTATGACTCGATGGATGTGCCAGCAAGTCGGCCCGACGGGATCGGTCACCGCGACTGACCTCGATACGCGGTGGATCAGTCAACTCGACGAACCGAACCTGACGGTGCTGCAACACAACCTGCTGACCGACGATTTCGCCCCTGGATCGTTCGACTTCATCTATGCGCGCGCCGTCTTCGAACATATTGCGGACCGCGTCAACGCGGTTCCGCGGGTATGCGAGTGGCTCGCGCCGGGCGGTTGGCTGTACCTCGACAACTTCTCGATGTTCACTGTCGATTCCTCGCCCTACCCGCCGGTGCCGAAGGCCTGGCACGCATTCGCGGACATGATCGGTCGAACCGGCACCTCATACCAATGGGCACGCACCTTCCCGAAGCCGCTCCTCGACGCGGGGCTGACCGATATCGACGGGACGGTGAACGCTCCGCTTGTGCACGGACTTTCGCCGTTTGCGGAATGGATCGGGCTGTCGCTGCGGACGCTCTGGCCGCGCATCGTCGAGGCCGGAATCGCCACCCAGGCGGACCTCGACGCCGCCGACGAACTGCTCACGGACCCGAACTACTGGGACGTGGGACCCGCGCTTGTGGGTGCGTGGGGCAGGCGAGCGCCCTGATGCGAGTCGAGAAGGCGGGCCGCGACGACTGGCGACCGATTGCGGACACTTTGGCCGACGCTTTCACGAACGATCCAGTCATGAGCTGGCTCATTCCGAATGGCAGCCGTCGCCCGGCAGCGTTGCGTCGATTCTTCGCCATTGAAGCTCAGGCCGTTGCGTTGCCGCGCAACGCATGCCTCGTGGCCTCGACCGCGGCCGGAGTGGTCGGCGCGATGCTTGTTCTGCCGCCAGACAAGTGGCGAACGCCGTTCTCGGTCGAAGCGCGAAACCTTGTGGGCTTCGGTCAGGCCTTTGGTCGTCGCCTCGGGCATGCCTTCGGATTGCTGACGATCCTCGAACACGAACACATTCGGGAGCCGCACTACTATCTGCCGTTCATCGGCGTCCGAGATGGTGTCCGAGGTGAGGGGGTGGGCAGCGCGATGCTGAAGTCCTTGGTCGCCAGGTGCGACGCGGAGCGAGCATCCGCCTACCTCGAGGCCACGAGCCCCGACAACGCGCGCCTGTACCGGCGCCACGGATTTGTCACTCGGAAAGTCGTGCGCCCGCTCGGGTCGCCGCCGATCGAGTTGATGCTCCGCCGACCGTCATGATCAAGCGCCGGTAGTGTCACAACGCATGGAAACCGTCCTCTTCTACACCCTGCGCGAAGGCGTCGATCGAGCCCGCGTCATGGAGATCTACCCCCAGCACAAGGCGTTTTACGAGGAGTTCCAAGCGGGTGGCGGCGGCCTCCTCGCGTTGGGCCCGTTTGGCGCCCCGGATCCGGCTGGCGGATCGATGGGAATCTTCACCTCGCGCGACGAGGCCGAGCGATTCATCGCCGGCGATCCCTTCATTGCCTCGGGACTCGCCGACCCGCGGATCGTCGACTGGAATTCGGTGCGCTTCGACTGACTCCCTATCGCCGGGAAGTATCGCGAATGATCACCAGCGTGTAGCCGCCGTCGAGGAACTGGTGAGAGAACTCGACCTTCCGGCGCGCGCCGTCCTTCCGAACGATCGTGTTCTCGTAGAGGCCCTCGATCCCGCTGTGGACATCCGAGGTGACCGCGCGGCGCATGCCATTCGGGTCCACTAGTCCGAGAGTGATCGACGTCTGACCGAGCAGTTCCTCGCGGCGATAGCCGGTGAGCGTGCAGAAGGAGTCGCTCACCTCGAGATACATCCCGCCTCGGGTGCACAGCACAACCGCATCATGCGCTCGGCGCAACAGCGTCTCGACGAAATCCTGAAGTTCGACGTACGACACTTCGGCGGCCTTGCCGGCAAGCTCTGCCTCGCCATCTCGGACTCGGCGGGCGCGTTCGAGCCACGACAAGGGTCGTTCGTCGTTCGCCACGACGCCATCGTAAATCGAGCGTTCCGGTTTGTCGGTTTGCGATCAGCCCTGTTTACGCTCGGCCTTGCGCTCGGCTCGAATTCGCTTCTCCTCTTCATCGAGTTCAGCGGCCTTTTCGAGCGATGGCGCGGATCCGCCATAGGACGCCGGAAGCCACCAGGCGCCGTCTTCCTTCTGCGGGTATGTCGTGATGCACTCATCGAGGAGAGCCCCCATACGGCGGCGAAGCTCTGCAGTTTCCGCGACCGGGTCTTCGCCGGTCGGGTACATCGGTTCACCGACCCGAATGACCACGGCTTTGCCGCGGGAGAAGTCCCGCGGGTGGTCCTTGGTCTGATAGCGATGCATTCCGAAGTGGACGACCGGCACAAGCGGCACGCCCGCGGCCGCCGCGATCCGGACGGCCCCGGACTTCAGATCCTTGATGAGGAAACTGCGCGAGATCGTTGCCTCGGGGTAGATCCCGACGACCTCTCCGCGACGGCAGGCATCGATCGCGACATCGAGGGCATCGGCGCCGCTCGCGCGATCGACGCTCAGATGCTTGAACGCGCGCATGAACGGTCCGCCGAAGCGGTTGTCGAAGATCTCGCGCTTGGCCATGAAGCGGGTGAACCGCTTCTGTTCAGCCGCCGGGTAGGCGGCCATCATCCAGTCGAAGTAGGAGTTGTGGTTGCAGGCGATCACGGCACCGCCGGTTCTGGGCACGCGATCGGTGTCGGTCATGTCGATCGGCACGGAGAACCGCATCCAGGCCTTCGACGCGCGAATGATGAGTCGGTAGGGAACGTCGCGCTTCACCAGTCCAAACTGCATCGCGAGGCCTCCTGATCTGCCCCGAAGGGCCGATAAGTCAATCCGTACCAAGGACGATATCGGCATATTTCGGTCAGAGGGCGGCACCTTGGTGGCTCTGCACCGTCAGGTCCCTTTTTCGGCGATGAAAAAGGGACCTGACGGTGCACGGCTATGGGGCTACCTCACGTATGGCAAGAACGGTGCCACGTAGAAGCACGGAACCGGTGAGGCGTTGGCCGGATCGAGGGCGTTGAGCACGTACCACCAGGCCCGCTCGCTGTAGAGGATCGAGGCGTGCTCGGAATGGTCGATGGGACAACCGTCCTGAACGAGCCAGTTGGTGGCGTTCGGTGCGTCGTAGAACTGTGTGTCGTAAGGGGTCACCACTTCGTCGTACTTCGTGACGATCGCGTAGTACTGCGGGCCCGGGACGGTGTCTCCGTTGCCGTAGACCTGTCGGATGAGCTTGTCGTCGTATTCCTGCTGTGTCAGGCCGGGAGTGAGGAATCGAATGGTCTGTTCGCCGAAGGGGCCGATGACCGGGATGAGGGTCCGGAGCCACACCATGTCGCTGAGAGTGGTGCCGCGCGACGGCGAGATCCCGACCTTCGTGTGCACCTTCTTCGCTCCGCCGAGAACCTTGAGGTAGTAGTCGGGGAGTACTCCCGCGCCTTGGGACTGACCGACCAGGTCGACCTGGGATGCGCCGGTGGCCGCGAGAACTCGGTCCACCGTGGCGGCCAGTTTGCGGCCGGATTGCCGGATATCGCCGAGGGCTTGGAGGGGGAATCCGGGGATCTGCGTGACGTTCCCGAAGTTGAAGGTGAAGACACAGAAACCCTGGTTCTTCAGGAACGGTGAACCGGCCTGGAAGGCGAGGGCTTGGGTCGTGACGGTCGGATTGACCAGGACGACCGGTCGTGGGTGCCGAGCGCTCGGCTTGCAATGCCAGTCGTTCGCGCCCGGCGGTGCCTGTTCGGCGGCGACGAGTCCCGGAACGATTCCCGCGCGCAGATCCCACGGAACGGGAAGCGGTCCCTTGACGGGTGCGGCCCCGGACGGCGACGCGACGCCGATCGTCACGGCCAAGGCTGCTGCGATCGCAGCAATCGTTCGGGTCGCGAATCGCGAGGTGATCGCCATGTTTCCGCCTAAGTTCTGGACAAGGAACTTTGCCCAGTTTTGAGCGGATGTAGCGCGTCATAGACGACGACGCCACCCGAGAACCATTTCGTCGTAGGTTCGCGACGAAACTGAAATGTCAGACGTAGCTGCTGATCTCGACGAGATTCTGATCTGGATCGCGGACGTAGACGCTGCGGATCGGACCCATTGCGCCGGTGCGCTCGACGGGGCCCTCGACGATCGGTACATCCACCGCGGTCAACTCCGTGATGACGTCGGCGAGAGGTGTCTCGGTGATGAAGCAGAGGTCGGCGCTGCCGGGTGTCGGCACGTCAGCCTTGGGCTCGAATTCGCGGCCCGCCTCATGCAGATTGATTTTGCTCCGACCGAATGTCAACGCTCGCCGACCAGCGCCGAACGTCGTCTCCTGCATACCCAGGACACCACAGTAGAAGGCGATGGTGGCGTCGAGATCGCGCACGGTGAGGACGAGGTGATCCAGTCGATCAATACGCACGCCTCATCGTAGAGCGATCAGGCGAGGCGACTGTTCCGGCCGACTTCCAGTGCAGCGACGAACTTCTCGATGCTGTCGAGTGCCGCCTTGGCTTCGGGCAGCAATGGATAGCCGATCTGGAACACGTGGAACATCCCGGGCCACACTTCGAGCTGAGCGTGGCCGCCGGCCGCGTTGAGTTCCCGCGCGTAATGCTCGGCGTCCGCAGCGAGGAGTTCTCGACCGCCCGCTTGGAGCAGCATCGGCGGGAAGTCTGGCCCGACAACCGACGTGACGTCGAGGCGAGGATCGCTGGGGTCGCCGGTTCGGGTGTACAGGCCCACCATCCGACTCGCGACGGCGACCGTCATGAACGAGTCCGCGACGGTCTTCTCACGCTCGCTGGAGAGCGTCCAAGTGGGGTCGACCAGCGCAGACAGGCAGATCACGGCACGCGGCTGGTCCACGTCGTGTTCGCGCAGTTGCGCGCAGAGTGCGAGGGAGAGGTGGCCGCCCGCCGAATCGCCCGCCACGATGATGTCGCTCGGTCGGTGCCCTTGCTCGACGAGCCAGAGGAAGCCGTTGAGCGCGTCGTCGTGAGCCCGGGGGAACCGGTGCTTGGGCGCGAGTCGATAGTCGAGGGAGAACAGCGGCATGTCGAGGCGTCGTGCGATTTCTGACGTCAGACCGCGGTGGGTTGCCGTGCTGCATCCGACATAACCGCTGCCGTGCATGTAGTACACGACGGTCTGGCCGGGACGGGCTGGGGTGCCGACCCACTCACCGCGAGTGCGGCCTCGTGACCAGCGCGCATCGATCGTCGTGTAGGGGAGTTCGGTTCCGTGGGTCGCATAGCAAACGACATTGAACATCGTCCGCACGAGCGCGACGCCGAGGCGATTTGCCGGGACAAGAGGACTTGGAGCCCGCAGCACGGTACGCAGCGCGACATTCATGAGAACGCCCATGCGCGACGGCGAGTGCGGCCATAGATCGTCTTTGACCATTTTTTGATTCAAACATCTTGATCGTGGTTTGCCTAGTCATACGTATTGGAAAGCGCGCGCATGTATCGGTTGCCCGTGTGGGCAATGTGCCCGGTTTGCCTCACCCGGAGGGGGTGGCCGGCGTTAGCGTGAGGAGGTGAACCTTGCGGCGTTCGGCGAGCCGATGGGCCAAAGTTGGGACCAGTTCGCCGATTTGGGAATCGCTTTCGTGCTGTCGGTCCTCATCGGCCTCGAGCGCGAACTCAAACAGAAGTCTGCCGGTGTGCGGACCTACACCGTGGTCGGATTCGCCTCGGCGCTGTGGATGCTCGTCAGCAAATACGGATTCACGGACGTCCTGCGCGACGGCACGATCATGGTCGACCCTTCGCGTGTGGCAGCCCAGATCGTCGCGGGCGTCGGTTTCATCGGCGGCGGCATCATCTTCGTCAGGCGCGACTCGGTCGTGCACGGGCTCACCACCGCGGCCGGCATCTTCCTGACCGCCTCGATCGGTGCCGCGGCCGGCGGTGGCCTGTCCGAACTCGCGATCGCCGGAACCGTCGGCTATTTCGTCGCGGTGTGGTTCCTGCCGCCGCTCGCGCGCTGGTCGCGGCGGTTCGTCAAGGCTGAAGCGCCGTCCCTGCGAGTGCGATTCTACGAAGGTCAGGGTCTGGTCCAGAAGATCGTCGCGACGGCAAAAGAGGCCGGATTCCACGTCACCGATATCGCCACGACGCGGCACGAGGAAGGCGCCGAGCCCGGACATCACTCGATCGAACTGCGGGTCTTCCTCGATGGCAAAGGCGACGTCCAATCGGTCGTCGACGACGTCAGCGACATTCCAGGGATCCTGGCCGTGTCGACCTTCCGGAACGATTCGGAGTAACTCTTCGCCCAGCTCATCAAGCACGCGGATAATCGTTGAGAGCCGCCGCTTTTCGATAGGCCACCCGGAGTCGCCACGTCCATCAATCGCCGGACTCTTCTCCAGCTTGTTGTCCCACGCCCGGTATACGCAGCCCATGCCGCCGACGCCGAGAACCACGTCGAGTCTGTACCGATCTGCGAATACTGCGATGGGCTCCAAACCCCACCCACCTTCGAACCTAGGGGGTCCGGACTAATCGTAAGCTGCGCTACTTGACGGCGTCGATGACGAAAACCAGTGTCTCGTTGGCCTTCATGCCGTTGCCGCCCTCGCCATAACCCAAGGCCGGCGGCACGATGAGCAGTCGGCGCCCACCGGGCTTGAGGCCGATGAGTCCCTGGTTCCAGCCGTCGATGACCGAGGCCTGTCCGACGTTCTCGACGGTGAACGGCTCGTTGCGATTCCAGGACGCGTCGAGTTCGACCTTGTCGGACCACGTGACGAGGTCGTACTGGACGGTCACGTTGTCGCCGTCCTTGACCGGCGCCCCCTTGCCCTCCGTGAGGTCCTTGATCACGAGGTCCTTCGGTGGTGCGCACGTGTCCGGGATCGTGATCTCCGGCCGGGAGCCGAGCTTTCCGGTCACCTTGACGTCGTCGGCCTTGCATGCCGGCCGGTTGTCAACGGTCGTCGCGGTTGCCGAGTTGGACGTACCACTCGAGCTGCAGCCGGCGAGCGTTGCCGCGGTCGAAAGGGCTGCCGCAGCGATCAGGATCTTGGACGAGTTACGCATGGTTGGCGAGCCTAGCGAGCATCGGTGCCGATGCCCGGCAGCGCCTCGCGTGAACTATGCCTGTTGGTGCTTCCTCGCCTTGGTGTCGTCGACGAACTGGCGGGCTTTGTCGGCGGCAGACTGGGTCGCGAAGCGAACCTTCTCGCGGTTCTCTTCGGAGAAGATCTCGCGGGTCTTGTCGCCCACGGCCTGCCCCGCGCTCCGCATCTTCGCCATGTTCTCATCGCCGACGATCTCGTTCGTCTTGGCGACGATCTGGTCGTAGCGTTCGCGTCCGGCCTTCGTGCCGAAAACGTATCCGGTGGCTCCAGCAGCAGCGGCAAACAGCAATCCGAGCATGACAATCCCTTCGTTGCAGGTCAGCCTATCTGTGGCAGACGAACGTCTGCCAGGAAACGTGACCGGGGCCTCCAACGCGAAAGGGCAACGCGACCGCCGTTGGCCGCGCTGCCCTTCCCATCGCGAATCACATGGTGCGCGAGATGATTTCCTTCATGATCTCGCTCGTACCGGCGTAGATCTGCGACACCCGGATGTCGGTCCAGGCCCGTGCGATCGGGTACTCGAGCATGTAGCCGTAGCCACCGAAGAGCTGGACGCACTTGTCGATGTTCTTCATCGACGTCTCGCTCGCCCACAGCTTGGCCATCGCGGCGGTTGGGACATCGAGCTTGCCTTCGATGTGCAGTTCGATGCACTCATCGATGAACGAACGACCGACGCGGCAATCGGTGGCGATCTCGGCAAGCTTGAACTTGGTGTTCTGGAACTTGAAGATCTCGCGGCCGAACGCTTCGCGGTCGTGGGTGTACTGCTTGGTGAGCTCCAAAGCGAACTCCTGCGCCGCCTGCGTGCTGACCGCGACGATGAGACGCTCCTGCGGAAGCTGCGCCATGAGGTGGAAGAAGCCGAGTCCTTCCTGGGTGCCCAGCAGGTTCGATGCCGGGATCCGAACGTCGTCGAAGAACAGCTCCGACGTGTCCTGACCCTTCATGCCGACCTTGTCCAGGACGCGGCCGCGGCGGAAGCCCTCGCGGTCGGTCTCGACGAGCACGAGCGAGACGCCCGCCGCGCCGCCCTCCGGGTTGGTCTTGGCGGCCACGATCACCAGGTCGCACTGCGCGCCGTTCGTGATGAAGGTCTTGGCGCCGTTGACGACGTACTCGTCGCCTTCCTTGACCGCCTTGGTCTTGATGCCCTGCAGGTCTGAGCCGGTGCCGGGCTCGGTCATGGCGATGGCGCCGACGACCTCACCGCTGGCCATCTTGGGCAGCCAGTGCTGCTTCTGCTCTTCGGTGCCGTACGCGAGGATGTAGTGCGCCACGATGCCGCTGTGCAGCGACGCGCCCCAACTCGAGTCGCCGACGCGCGCCTGCTCTTCGATCAGGACGGCTTCGTGCGCGAACGTGCCACCGATGCCGCCGTACTCCTCGGGGATCGAGGCGCACAGCAGGCCGAGTTCGCCGGCCTTGTTCCACAGGTCGCGGTCGACCTGGTGGTTCTGAATGTACTTTTCGACGTTCGGCTTGATCTCGCGCTCACAGAATCCGCGCGCGAGGTCGCGGAACAGTTCGAGGTCTGCGTCCATCCACCGAGGGGAGGAGGCCATGGGTTCTCCTTTGAAGCCAGCCAGGGGTACACCGTGTACCAAAGTTGTCTTGGACATCATGTACCACCAAGGCTCCAGATGGAACAGGGTGTACCTTTGCGTGTCGTGACCAATGCGGAGAAGCGCGCAGATTCTTCCGTCGCGCCTCCGCCGGGAAGCGATCGGCGGCAGAAGATCATCGAGGCGGCGACGAAGGCGATCGAGGAATTCGGTCCCGATGCCGCTATCGGCGTGACCGCGGACCTCGCAGGTTTGCCACGGCCGCATATCTACCGCCACTTCGACAGCAAAGCCGAGCTCGATCAAGCCGTTGCCCGTCACGCGGCGCGCCTTCTCGGCCGCCGCGTCCGCCCGACGCTCAGCGCCTCGGGATCGCCGGTTGGCATCATCCGCGCAGCGAGCCACGAAGTCGTCGCCTGGGCCAGCGCGCATCCGAATCTGTACCGATTCCGAGCGCTGCGGCGAGACGCTCCCGCAGTGCAGGAGTACGGCCGCGCCGCAGCCGCCTACCTGCAGCGACTCGGTCATGACGCGGTATTTCCGGCGCAGGTTGTGGCTGCCGTCGTCGGACTCGCGGATGCCAGCGTGCTGTGGTGGCTCGACAATCCCGACCAGCTGACCGACGACGAACTCGTCGACAAGCTGACGCGGCAGGTGTGGCTCCTCGTCGAGCAGGCAGTCCGGGACCTGGGGATCGACGCCGAACCCGACCGCTGACGGAGCCCGCCCCGTGGTTTCGCCCGAAAAATCGGTTGCGCGCGTGTTGCGGGAATACGCATTCTGACTACGCGGTTGTGACCACAGTCGGCTCGCAGAAAACCTCGAAATTTTCTTTCGATGCTTGTCGTATTCCGGCCTTCTCGTTCGTCGTAGTGGTGAGCGGGTGGTCATAAGGCCTTCCGCGCCAACTATCGAAGGGGACCCCATGAATGCCGTGACAGACGTCATAGAGCCTGTCGAACCGGCGGACGCTGTCGAACCCGAGGCTGGCTCCGGCAAAACGCCGACGATCATCAAGCTGCTCGTCGCGGCGACCTTCGTGGTGATCCTCAACGAGACGATCATGATCAACGCGATTCCGCGACTCATGGCCGATTTCAACGTCAGTGCGCGTTCGGCACAGTGGCTGTCCTCGGTCTTCATGCTGACGATGGCCGCGGTCATCCCGGTGACCGGCTGGTTCCTGCAGCGCGTCACGACCCGACAGGCGTACACGCTGGCGATGGTCACCTTCGGGTTGGGCACGCTGGTCGCCGGTCTGGCGCCTTCGTTCGAGGTGTTGCTGGTCGGTCGTGGAATTCAGGCGGCGGGCACCGCAGTGATGATGCCGCTGCTGATGACGACCCTCATGCAGGTCGTGCCCGAGGCAGACCGCGGCCGAGTCATGGGCGATGTCATGCTCGCGATGTCGGTCGCCCCCGCGATGGGCCCGGCGATCTCGGGACTCATCTTGCACCTCGGCTCGTGGCGACTGATCTTCGCGTTCGTGCTGCCGGTCGCAGTGCTCATCACGGTTCTCGGCCTTCGGCGCCTGGAGAACGTCGGCGAGTCGAACCACAACGCCGTGTCTTGGGTCAGCGTCGCGCTGGCCGGGCTCGGATTCGCGACGCTCGTCTACGGTCTCAGCGAGATCGGCGCCCGCAGCGGCGCGGAGCTGAGTCTCATCATCGGTGTGGGTGCGGTTCTGGTGGTCGCCTTCGTTGCCTATCAGCTGCGACTGCAGAAGTCGGACAGCCCACTGCTGGACCTGCGGACTCTCAAGCACCGCACCTTCACGGTCTCGCTTCTGCTGATGTCGGCCGCATTCATGGCGTTCATCGGCTCGATGATCCTGCTTCCGCTGTACCTGCAGGACGTGCGTGGCCTGTCGGCGATGCAGACCGGTCTGCTCGTCATGCCGGGTGGTCTCGCGATGGGTCTGCTCGGTCCGCGCGTCGGTCGCCTCTACGACCGCAAGGGTTCCCGGATGCTCGTGATCCCGGGTTCGATCGTGATGGTCGTGGTCCTCGGGCTGTTCAGCCAGATCCAGACGGACACGCCTTACGCGCTGATCCTGGCTCTGCACGTCGTCCTGATGGTCAGCCTGTCCGCGATCTTCACGCCGGTCTTCACCCTCGGTTTGGGTGTTCTGCCGCCGGCGCTGTACTCGCACGGCAGCTCGATCCTCGGCACGTTGCAGCAGGTCGCGGGCGCGATCGGGACGGCGATTCTCGTGGTCGTCCTCGAGAACCGCTCGACCGACCTGGCCGCGACAGGTGCGAGTAAGGGCGCGGCGTTCGTCGGCGGTCTGCAGTGGGCCTTCGTCGTCGGAGCGGCGTTCGGCGTCATCGTCGTGGTGCTGTCGCTGTTCCTGCCGAACAAGGTCGATTCGCCGGCCGGAGCTCACCACTAACCCGGGGGGGTAATGAGGAGGGAGCACGTCTTTGTCAGACGTGCTCCATCTTCTCATTTGTCCGGGAGGTCGATCGATCTCCGGAGGTCTTGACGCTGTGTCACCCGGAACGCGGCGAGGATCGCGCTCACGTGATGACCAACCGTCTTGGGGCTGATGTACAGCTTCTCGGCGATCTCGCGGTCCGTGAGTCCCTTCTGGATCATGCGGAGGACCTCGCGGTGACGAGAGGTGAGATTGCGTCGCTTGCCGGAATCAAGCCAGTCCGCGAGGTTCATGAGGTTCGCGTGCAGCGATCGGCTGTAGGCGATCGCGGCAACCTCGTTGGAGACCTCGCCGAACAGATTCTGTGCTCCGGCAAGCACGCACACATTGACCGACAGCAGAGTTCCTTCGGCAACCGGCTCGAGAACGACGTCGACCGTGGCACGGAACTTCAGATCCGGCTGCGCTTCGAAGTTCGCCGTCGCGGACATCAATTTCGGGGCGTCGAACTCGGCCATCGTCGCGGTCCAGGTCGCCCGAAACCCCATGAACGTGCACGACCCTTGCGGGTGGGTTCCGATGTTCAGGAGGCCCTTGGGATCGTCGGTGGTCACCGAGCACACCCCGGCCAGCATGGTGGGCAGGTTCTCGGCGGTCGCGATGTGCTTCCAAAGGTGTGTGACGGGGCGGTAGATGATCACCGACGCCTCTGCCACATGCACCACTTGATCTGCCCTCCGATCGGTCCGCCCTTGCACCGCCCGTGGATGCTAACAGCTTGTTCCGCAACGCCTTTCAATCGGTTTTTACTCGTCCCTTACAGATAGGGAGGTTTTTAGGGAGCCGACAGCCTTTGGCAATGCCGCGACTCTTGCAAGAATTCGACTGCCCGGTCGGGGGTTAAGGGCGACGCGAGTGGAGACGCGGCAACGGCGCCGTGTCTCCTTCGGTCGCGGTCTTCCCTTGCGCGGATCGGTCTGACAGGCTCACCGAGAGTGATCAACAACCCGATCTGACGGCAGCGAGGCTTCAGACATGGCGCAGCAGGATATTCAGGCTGTGGTCTTCGACTACGGCGGGGTTCTCACCAATCCCGTGCGCGAGGCGATCGGCGCCTGGCTCTCGGCGGAGGGAATCGATCCGCTGTCCTTCTCAGTGACCCTCAAGGCCTGGATGTCTCGCGACGTGCCGTACGGGACGCCGATCCACCGACTCGAGATGGGGGACGTGACGATCGACGAGTTCGATCGTCTGCTTGCCGCGGAGCTGATCACCCACACGGGCGCGCCGGTCGATCCGGCTGGCGTCCTGGCCCGGATGTTCGCCGCCCTGCGCACCGACGACGACATGTTCGGGCTGGTCAAGGAGCTTCGCGAGCTGGGCCTCAGAGTGGGGCTGCTGTCCAATAGCTGGGGCAACTCGTACCCGCGCGATCTGATCGACCCACTGTTCGACTCGATCATCATCTCGAGCGAGGTCCGGCTTCGAAAGCCGCAGCCCGAGATCTATCTCATGGCTGCCGAGCAGCTTGCCGTACCGGCGGAGACGATCGTTTTCGTCGACGACGCCGAACCCAATCTCATCGGAGCCCAAGCGGTCGGGCTGCAGACGATCCTGCACGAATCGGCGGCGCAAACTCGGGCGGCTCTGCGTGCGTGGCTGCCCGCACTCCAGCAAGGAGACGCGTGATGCCCCGACCGAGCCCGCCCGGCCTCGACCTCGACCGCCTCGACGAGTGGCTGCCGACCGCGATCCCAGGTGCCGGTCGCGTGGGGTGCGCGGAGCTCATCGCCGGTGGCAAGTCGAACCTGACCTACGAGGTCACCGACGGGACCAGCCACTGGATTCTTCGTCGTCCGCCGCTCGGGCATGTCCTCGCGACCGCACATGACATGGGCCGCGAGTTCCGGGTGATGTCGGCACTCCAGGACAGTCCTGTTCCCGTGCCGAGGATGTACGCGATGTGCGCCGACGACTCGGTGATCGGTGCACCGTTCTACGTCATGTCGAAAGTCGAGGGTGTTCCGTACCGATCCGCCATCGAACTCGAGGCGCTGGGCCAGGTGCGGACACGCGTGATCTCCGAGCGGCTCGTCGATGTTCTCGCCGACCTGCACGAAATCGATCCCGCAGCGGTCGGGCTCGCTGACTTTGGGCGCGCCGAGGGGTTCCTGACGCGTCAGCTGAACCGTTGGAACAAGCAGCTGCACGCGTCGTACAGTCGGCCGCTCCCCGCGGCGGACGCCTTGTTCGCAAAGCTCGCGGCCGACGTCCCGGTCCAGGGTGCAGGCGGAATCGTGCACGGCGACTACCGACTCGACAACGTCCTCTTCGACTCGAGCGATCGGCCCGCCGCCGTCATCGACTGGGAGATGGCAACGATCGGCGACCCGGTCACCGACCTCGCTCTCATGCTCATCTACGACCGTCTCGGTGTCTCGGCGGCCGAGAGTGCGGTGACGAATGTTTCCAGCGCGCCGGGTTACCTGACGGAATCTGAAGTCGTCGAACGGTATTCGGCCCGCAGCTCCCGAGATCTGGCGCGCATCGGCTGGTACCTGGGGCTCGCCAGCTACAAGCTCGCCGTGATCGTCGAGGGCATCCATTTCCGATTCATCCAGGGGCAGACGGTCGGGTCCGGCTTCGACCATCTCGGCGACGCCGTCAACCTTCTGCTCGAGGCTGGGCGCAACTCGATGAAGGAGTACCGCTGATGGAGTTCGCATTCGACAGCCGCACACGTGATCTGCGGTCGAAACTCTTGGACTTTATGGAACAGGTCTACCCCGCGGAGGCGACATTCCACGCCCAGCTCGCTGAGCTCGACGACCGCTGGGCCTGGGACTCCGTGCCGGTCCTGGGGGAGTTGCGCGACGAAGCGCGCCGTCGTGGTTTCTGGAACATCTTCCTGCCCGGCGAGCACGGCGCGGGACTGACGAATCTCCAGTACGCGCCGCTCGCGGAGATCACCGGCCGCAGCATCCACATCGCGCCCGCGGCGTTGAACTGCGCCGCCCCGGACACCGGGAACATGGAGGTGCTGGCCCAGTTCGGTACCCCTGCGCAGCGAGAACGGTGGCTCGACCCGCTGCTCAGCGGCGAGATCCGCTCCGCGTTCGCGATGACCGAGCCGGACGTGGCCTCGTCGGATGCGACGAACATCGCCACGCGCATCGAGCGCGACGGCGACAACTACGTCCTCAACGGACGCAAGTGGTGGATCACCGGCGCGATGAACCCGAACTGCTCGATCTTCATCGTCCTGGGGAAGACCGACCCATCCGCGGCCCGGCACCGGCAGCAGTCGATGATCCTGGTCCCGCGCGATACCCCGGGCCTTGAGATTCGCCGAGGCATGGAGGTGTTCGGGTATGACGATCACGAGCACGGCGGCCACGCGGAGCTCACGTTCACCGACGTTCGGGTTCCGGCCTCGAATCTGATCTCGGACGAGGGCTCCGGCTTCGCGATCGCGCAGGCTCGACTCGGGCCGGGGCGCATCCATCACTGCATGCGATCGATCGGTGTCGCCGAACGCGCGATCGAGCTCATGTGCGCTCGCGCCGAAAGTCGCGTCGCCTTCGGAAAGCCGATCTCCGAACAGGGCGTCATCCGCGACTGGATCGCGGAATCGCGCATCCGGATCGAGCAACTGCGTCTGCTCGTGCTCAAGACCGCCTGGCTCATGGACACGGTCGGGAACAAGGGCGCGCACTCGGAGATCCAGGCGATCAAGATCGCGACGCCGTCCACTGTCCAGTGGATTCTCGACAAGGCGATCCAAGTTCATGGCGCGGGCGGTTTGTCGCAGGATTTCCCGCTCGCCAACGCTTTTGCCGGGATTCGGACATTGCGATTCGCGGACGGGCCGGACGAAGTGCACAAGAATGCTCTTGCACGGACTGAACTGGCGAAGCATCGAAAAGGAGCCGACGTATGAAGGCACTGACTGTCCAGAACGGTGTTTTCGAGCTCGCCGACCTGCCGGCGCCAAAGCCCGGTCGCGGTCAGGTCGTGCTCGAGGTTCTCCGCTGCGGCATCTGTGGCTCCGATCTGCACGCGCGTCACCATGCCGATCAGCTCGCCGATGACGCTGCGCTGGTCGGCGTCCATTCGATGATGCGATCCGACCACCGGGTCGTCATGGGCCACGAATTCATCGGTGAGATCGCGGAGTACGGCAAGGGCACCCGAAAGCGGTGGAAGCCGGGTACGCGCGTCGTCTCCATGCCGATTCGCCGGGCCGAAGGACTCGCACACCCGACCGGATTCTCCGAACTTGCGCCGGGCGCCTACGCCGAGCAGGTGGTCGCGGAGGAGTCCATGTGCTTCACCGTTCCCAACGGTCTGTCCACCGAGGAAGCGGCCCTCACCGAACCTATGGCGGTCGGTTGGCACGCGGTTCGCCGATCGGGAATCGGCAAAGGTGACACCGCCATCGTCATCGGCTGCGGCCCGATCGGACTGGCCGTCATCGGCATGCTGAAAGCGAAGGGTGTACGGCATATCGTCGCCAGCGACTTCTCGCCGGCCCGCCGCGCGCTCGCCGAGCAGATGGGTGCTCACGTCGTCGTGCATCCGGGCGAGACGTCACCGTATGACGACCTCGAAGAGCGGGGACACCTCGTTTCCGGTGAGGCGCTGTTCGACCTCGGCATCAGCGCAATGTCCCTCATGCGTCGTTCGCCGTTGCCGTGGGAGCCGATGTTCCGGGCGGCCGAGCTCGCGGGCCAGGTCGACGCCAAGTCGGCGGTGATCTTCGAGTGCGTCGGCGTCCCTGGGATGATCGACAACATCATCGCGGCGGCGCCACTGCGGTCGCGGGTGATCGTCGTCGGGGTGTGCATGGACTTTGACAAGTTCCGGCCGTCGCTGGCGATCAACAAGGAGATCGACATCCGGTTCGTGCTCGGCTACCTGCCGATCGAGTTCCGCGACACGCTCCACATGCTGGCGGACGGCAAGGTCGACGTGCGGCCACTCATCACGGGGACCGTCGGCCTCGACGGTGTCGACGCCGCGTTCTCCGCACTTGGAAACCCCGAGCGCCATGCCAAGATCCTCATCGATCCCAAGAAGGTCGGGGGTACCGATGTCTGAGTCCGTCGAGCGTCCCGTCACCGGCGCGAATGGGATTGCACTGCGCGCCCGGGAGTGGGGAGACCGCAATAACTCGACGGTGCTGCTCGTCCACGGATACCCGGACAACTCCGACGTGTGGCTCCCGGTGGTCGAACGGTTGACCCCGCGATTCCACGTCGTCACGTATGACGTCCGCGGCACCGGTGGATCGCAACCCGGCGAAGAGTTCGGTGGCTACGGACTCGATCTGCTGGTTGCCGACCTGGCATCGGTCCTCGATCAGGTCGTGCCGCGCGGCCGGAAGGTCCATCTCGTAGCGCACGACTGGGGCTCGATTCAGTCGTGGGAGGCCGTACTCGATCCGCATATCGCGGAATACATTTCGACGTACACGTACTTCGGTGCGCCAGCGCTCGATCACGCTGCACACTGGCTTCGCGGATTGGTGAAGCCGGATGCGGAAAGCCTTGGCTCGTTGGCCGGGCAACTCGCGAAGTCCTGGTACATCATGATGTTCCAGCTGCCGCTGGTCGCTCCCTTCCTGTGGCGGAACGGCCTCGACAAGATCTTCCCGGCCGTCGTCGGGAAGATCGAGGGACTCCGACCAGAGGATCTGCCGACACCTGCGGAACTCCAGAAGGACGGTGCGTACGGCGTCGGCATGTACCGCGCGAACTTCATTCCGAAGTTGCTCAAGCCGGGCGAAGGCCGAACCAACCTTCCGGTGCAGGTCATCGAGACAACGAAGGACCCCTTCGTGCATGCGGGCCTCATCGAGGAAGCCGCACGACGGGTTCCGAACCTCGTGCACCGAAAGATCGATGCCGGTCACTGGGTTCAGCGATCGCACCCGGATGAGGTCGCGAAGCTGATCATTCAGTTCATCGACAACCCGCGGGGTTAGTCAACGCGCCAGCGTGGAATCACTGAGAGCGAAACCGTCGACAGCGCCGTCGAGGCAGCGAACTCTCGACGGTGAATCATCTACGGAGGAATCTTGTCCAACTCAGTCGTCCCCACGCTCACTCTCAACAACGGCATCGAGATTCCACAGCTCGGCTTCGGCGTCTTCCAAGTGCCGAACGACGAGACCGCTGCCGCGGTCGGCCACGCGTTCAAAGCGGGGTACCGGAGCATCGACACCGCGGCGATCTACGGGAATGAAGAGGGCGTCGGGCGTGCGATCGCCGAGTCGGGAATCGCCCGCGGCGACCTCTTCGTCACCTCGAAAGTCTGGAACTCAGACCAGGGGTACGACAGTGCCCTGCGCGCGTTCGACCGGACGCTCGGCCGGCTTGGACTCGAGCAACTCGATCTCTACCTCATCCACTGGCCGACCCCCGCGCGGGACCTGTACGTCGACACTTGGCGAGCACTCGAAAAGCTGTACGCCGATGGTCGGGTGCGTGCGATCGGTGTTTCGAACTTCGAGCCGGCGCACCTCGAAAGGCTCATTTCGGAGGGATCGGTCGTGCCGGCGGTCAATCAGGTCGAGTTGCACCCGGCACTGCAGAACCGCACCGTCGCGGCTGCCGACACCGCGGCTGGCATCGTCACCGAGGCGTGGAGTCCGCTCGCGCAAGGCGCGGTGCTGCGCGACCCGGCGATCGGCGCGATCGCGGAGCAGCACGGCAAATCTCCAGCTCAGATCATTCTCCGGTGGCACGTGGAGCAGGGGCGGGTCGTGATTCCGAAGTCGGTCACGCCGGCCCGGATCGAAGAGAACATCGACATCTTCGACTTCCAGCTGACAGCCGAGGACATCGCAGCGATCGACGGACTGGACCGCAACGGCCGGGTTGGTCCACACCCGGACGAGTTCAACGTCGCTTGATCACTTCCGCCGGAAGATCTTGCTGCCGAGCCACACGATCGGGTCGTACTTGCGGTCGGCGACGCGCTCCTTCATCGGAATGAGCGCATTGTCGGTGATCTTGATGTGCTCGGGGCACACCTCGGTGCAGCACTTGGTGATGTTGCACAGGCCGAGGCCGTGGTCCTCCTGCGCGGTGACGCGGCGGTCGGCGACGTCGAGGGGATGCATCTCGAGTTCCGCGATCCGCATGAGGAATCGAGGGCCCGAAAATGCTTCCTTGTTGTCCTCGTGGTCACGCACGACGTGGCAGGTGTTCTGGCACAGGAAGCACTCGATGCACTTGCGGAATTCCTGTGACCGCTCGACGTCGACCTGCTGCATGCGGTACTCGCCCGGCTTGAGATCGGCTGGGGGAGTGAACGACTGGACTTCGCGCGCCTTCTGGTAGTTGAAGGACACGTCGGTGACCAGGTCGCGCATGACGGGGAAGGCCCGCATCGGGGTCACCGTGATGACTTCGTCCTCGGTGAACGTCGACATGCGGGTCATGCACAGGAGCCGCGGACGGCCATTGACCTCCGCCGAGCACGAACCGCACTTGCCGGCTTTGCAGTTCCAGCGCACGGCCAGGTCCGGACTCTGCGTCGCCTGCAGGCGATGGATGATGTCGAGGACGACCTCACCCTCGTTGACCTCGACGGTGTAATCCCGCAGCTCGCCGCCGGACTGGTCTCCGCGCCACACTCGGAACTTCGCGTCGTACGACATCTATGCTGTCCCTTCTCGGCGTACCGTCGGCGATTCCGCTCCTCGGTCCGCTCCTCGCTGCGCTGCGGTGCTCCCTGCGATGCTCATCGCCTCCTCCTTACGCCTGACGCTGTTTGTGGCCGGCGAGCTCAGACGGGTTGTAGTACTTCTCGAGTTCGGTGATCTCGAAGAGGTCGAGAAGTTCCGGGCGCATCGGCTTTTGATCCTCGGACTTGACCTTGACCTGGCCATCGCGGTCGACCGAGCAGACGAGCAGCTTGTTGCGCCACTGCGGGTCCATCTTCGGGAAGTCGTCGCGGGTGTGGCCGCCGCGACTTTCGGTCCGGAGCAGCGCCGCCTTCGCCACGCATTCGCTCACCATCAGCATGTTCTTGAGGTCGAGAGCGAGGTGCCAACCGGGGTTGAACTGGCGTTGTCCTTCGACGACGACGCGGTCCATCCGGCTGTGGAGTTGCCCGAGGTGGTCGATCGCCTCCTCGACCTCGTCGTGCTTGCGGATGATGCCGACGAGATCGTTCATCGACTGCTGCAGATCGCTGTGCAGCGTGTACGGGTTCTCCGCTTTTCCGTCGTCGCGTGGCTCGAACGGCGCCAGGGCGCTCGCCGCGGCCTGGTCGATGTCGGCCTCGGTGACCTGCGGCTTCTTCTTCAGGCCTTCGATGTATTCGGAGGCGCCGAGACCTGCCCGGCGTCCGAAGACGAGCAGGTCAGACAGTGAGTTGCCGCCCAGGCGGTTGGAGCCGTGCATGCCGCCGGAACATTCACCGGCCGCGAAGAGACCAGGAACGGTGGCCGCTGCGGTGTCCGGGTCGACCTCGATGCCACCCATGACGTAGTGGCACGTTGGCCCCACTTCCATGGGTTCCTTGGTGATGTCGACGTCGGCGAGCTCGAGGAACTGGTGGTGCATCGAGGGCAGCCGACGCCGGATCTCGTCCGCGGGCAGACGCGACGCGATGTCGAGGTAGACGCCGCCGTGCTTGGTGCCGCGACCAGCCTTGACCTCGGAGTTGATCGCGCGCGCGACCTCATCACGGGGGAGGAGGTCCGGCGTGCGGCGGGCGGAGTCGTTGTCCTTGAGCCACTGGTCGGCTTCTTCGATGGTCTCCGCGTACTGCCCCTTGAAGACCGGCGGGATGTATTCGAACATGAAGCGCTTGTCTTCGGAGTTCTTGAGGACGCCGCCGTCACCGCGAACACCTTCGGTGACGAGGATGCCCTTCACACTCGGCGGCCAGACCATGCCCGTCGGGTGGAACTGCAGGAACTCCATGTTGATGAGCGTCGCGCCGGCGCGCAGGGCGAGGGCGTGTCCGTCGCCCGTGTACTCCCACGAGTTCGACGTGACCTTGTACGACTTTCCGATGCCTCCGGTGGCGAGCACGATCGCCGGTGCCTCGAAGGCGACGAACCCACCGGATTCGCGGTAGTAGCCGAATGCTCCGGAGATCGAGTCGCCGTCTTTGAGCAGCTCGGTGATGGTGACCTCGGCGAAGACCTTGATCCGGGCTTCGTAGTCGCCGGTCGCGGCGAAGTCCTCCTGCTGCAGCGAGACGATCTTCTGTTGCATGGTTCGGATGAGCTCGAGGCCGGTGCGGTCACCGACGTGCGCGAGGCGCGGGTAGGTGTGGCCGCCGAAGTTGCGCTGGCTGATTCGGCCGTCCGCCGTCCGGTCGAACAGGGCACCGTAGGTTTCGAGTTCCCACACGCGGTCAGGAGCTTCCTTCGCGTGCAGTTCGGCCATGCGCCAGTTGTTGAGGAACTTGCCGCCGCGCATCGTGTCGCGGAAGTGCACCTCCCAGCTGTCCTTGCTGTTCGCGTTGCCCATCGCCGCGGCGCAACCGCCCTCAGCCATGACGGTGTGCGCTTTGCCGAAGAGGGATTTGCAGACCACCGCGACCGAGTGCCCGCGCTGACGGGCCTCGATGACTGCGCGCAGCCCAGCACCGCCTGCCCCGATGACCACCACGTCGTACTTGTGCCGCTCGACTTCCGAGCGAGGCTTGCCGAGCGAGCCATTAGGCACGGCCATCGGTCCTTTTCTCTAGTTGAAGATACGCAGGTCAGAGATGGTATTGCTGGCGACGAGCATGACGTAGAAGTCGGTCAGCGTAAGGGTGCCGAGAGTGATCCACGCCAGCTGCATGTGCCGGGTGTTGAGTTTCGAAACGAAGGTCCAGATGCGGTAGCGCACGGGATGTTTCGAGAAATGCTTGAGGCGTCCGCCGGTGATGTGACGGCAGGAGTGACACGACAGTGTGTACGCCCACAGCATGATGACGTTGCCGAGAAGGATGAGCGTTCCGAGACCGATCCCGAAGCCACCGTCCTTGCCGTGGAATGCGCGGATCGCGTCGTAGGTGTTGATCAACGAGACGATCGTGGCGAAGTAGAAGAAGTACCGGTGAGAGTTCTGGATGATGAGCGGAAACCGCGTCTCACCCGAGTACTTCGCATGCGGTTCCGCGACCGCGCACGCCGGCGGCGATGCCCAGAAGGCCCGGTAGTAGGCCTTGCGGTAGTAGTAGCACGTCAGCCGGAAGCCCAGCAGGAACGGCAGAACGAGAAAGCCCTTCGGAATGAAGGGCGGAAGTTCGAACGGCAGCATGCCGAAGTCTGCCGCGTCCCCGCAGCCCTGCGTCACACATGGTGAGTAGAAGGGCGTGAGGTAGTGGTAGTCCGGCACGAAGAAAGCGGCGTCCCAGAAAGCTCGGGTCGTGGCGTAGGCGATGAACGCGAGCAGTCCGACCACCGTCAACAGCGGGGGAACCCACCACCGGTCGGTGCGCAGGGTCCGGACGCTGATTTTCGCTCGAGTGGAAGAGAAAACCCCGCTCTGCGCCCGGACCGGCGCGCTCACTGGGTGCGCTTGCGTGAGTGGAAGCCCAAGCCCTCGTCTTGCGCGCCCATCCAGGCGGCTTCGTCGGACCGTAGCTCAGGCACGTAGATCGCCTCAGTGGGCTGCGAACCCACCGTTACGGAGTGCAAAGGAGTCGACTCGAGGTCGTTGACATCGATCGTCAAGCGCTCGATGTCGTTTTGTATGCGCAGCAGTCCGGTGGCCGGGCCATAGCGCACGGATAGGTCATGTAGCGCAGCCTTGAGGCTCTTGATCGCTACGTGCAGGTCGGTGAATTCGGTTGCTGCCATCGGGCACCTCCGATAAGTCGGTGACATTGAGCACAGTACCTGTGTTGCCCTCCGATGTCCGTGCAACACCGTGATATCCGAGTCAATCTCAAGTGCCACAGCGATTTCGGGTTTTCGGCGCTATTGGCGGACGGCCCGGAAGTATCCGAGTGCTCCGGAAATGTCGACCTTGATGCGGGTGAAGCCGGCTTCGGCGAGCCATTTCTCGAGTTGTGCCCTGGTAAGGCCTGGCCCGAGGAGATTCGCGCGCTTTCCGACCGCGGTCATCGGTTTCGAGCGCCACGACGCGTCGAGAAGGAGCGTGCTGCCGGTTAGTCGGCCGCCCGGTTTCAGCACTCGGCCGATCTCGTCGATCGCCCGGTGCGGGTCGGGGAAGCAGTGCAGTCCGGTGAAGCTGACGACGAGGTCGAACTCGCCGTCGGCGAACTGGAGGTTGTGGACGTCGGAGACCTGGGGCTCGACCTGGTCGGCGACTCCGCGTTGTGCCGCGGCCGCCATTGTCTTGTCGAGCATCGCCTGCGAAATATCCGCCGCGACATAGCGGATGTTCTGACCCGGCTTCAGTCCGCGGGTGGCGACCCCACCGCCGCACGGGACGTCGAGCACCTTCGATCCCGCGGGCAGGTTGCCGATCTCGTCGGCCGCGGCATAGAGCTTGTCGAGGTCGGTGCCGACGCCGAACCGCCAGATCGCTCGTCCATACCGCGGGTTCTCGACTGACCAGTCGTAGAACGTCGCCCACAGGGGGTCTTCACCCCAGGAGCCGAAACCGGGAATTCGAAAACGTGGCATGGGGTCAGGCTATGGGAGTGAGCCGCCCGGTCTGCGAAAGACCTCAACCTTGGGGGACAAAGTCACCGGTCCCGGCCAGCGTATTGTGACGCCGATCACGGTCGTCGTAGTTTTCCGTCAGGGGGACAACGATGACTGAATTCATGAGCAACAGCGACGCGTTTACCTGGGCGATGGAGACCGATCCGCGGCTGAGATCGACAGTGGTGAGCGTCATCTTGTTGGAGCGGGTACCGGACTGGAACGTGGTGCGAACGCGATTCGAGCTGCTCTCCAACAAGCTTCCGATATTCCGGAAACGAGTCGTGGAGTCAGTGCCGCCGGCACCCCCGCGCTGGGAGTTCTGCCCGGACTTCGACCTCGACTTCCACATGTCCCGAGTGTCGGTGCCTGAGCCCGGAAGCCTCGACGCCGTGTTGGAGATGGCTCGGCGCGCGGCGATGGATGAGTTCGACCAAGCGCGTCCGATGTGGGAGATCACCTTCATCGATGGGCTGGCCGACGGCGGGGCGGCGGTGCTCTGCAAGTTCCACCACTCGCTGACCGACGGTGTGGGCGGCGTGCAGATCGCGATGACGCTTTACGACCTCACTGAGGAACCTCGAGTGATCGACGAAGAGGTCGTCGAGCCGCAGATCGCGAGCCCGCAACTGTTCCAGAGCTACCGAGACTCTGCGAATTACGACATGGGACTGCTGTCCACGGCCGTTCGCGGCGCACTCAAGACCGGTCCGCTGCTGCTGCTGAACGGCCTTCGCCGGCCGATCCAGACGATGTCGGAAGCGACCGAGATGGTGGCGTCGGTGTATCGCACCGTGCGGCCGGTGAATCGGACCGGGTCGTCGCTCATGACGAATCGCTCGCTGGTGCGTCGTCTCGGCGTATTGGACGTGTCGATGCCGCGCTTGCGAGCGGCCGCCCACCGTGGCGGCGGCGCGCTCAACGACGCCTTCGTCGCGGGGGTCGCCGGCGGATTGCGTCGCTACCACGAAAAGCATGGCGTCGACGTGGGTGACCTGCACCTGACGATGCCCGTCAGCTTGCGCACGACCGACGACGACATGGGTGGCAACAAGATCACTCTCATGCGGTTCGACGTACCGGCCGGCGTTGCGAATCCCGCGCTGCGGATCAATTCGATCCACAAGCGCACACAACGCGTGCGGCATGAGAAGTCGCTGCCGTACACGCAACTGATCGCCGGTGCCCTCAACTTGGTGCCCCGGTGGTACATCGGGTCGATCCTGCGACACGTCGATTTCCTGGCCAGCGACGTCCCCGGAATTCCCGTACCGGTGTATCTGGGCGGCGCCAAGGTACGGGCTCAGTACGCCTTCGGTCCGACGATCGGTGCGGCCGTGAACGTCACGCTGTTGACATACGTCGACACGTGCGCGCTGGGCATCGACGTGGATACCGGAGCGATTCCGGACTTCGACGTGTTCTACGACTGCCTCGTGGCAGGGTTCGACGAGGTCCTGGCGCTCGGCGACTGACGTCGGCGCTCAGTCGAACACGATCACCTGGCGGACCGCGTGCCCGTCTGCAAGCTCGTCCATCGCCCGGTTGATGTCCGTCAACGCGATGGTGGACGAAATGAGCTGCTCGACCGGCAGGCGGCCCTCTCGCCACCACTGCGCGAATTTCGGAATCTCGCGGCTCGGCACCGACGAACCGAGGTAGCTACCGATGATCGTGCGTGCTTCGGCGACCATCGTCAGCGGGGAGATCGAGGCTCGTGCCTCCGGGTGGGGGAGTCCCACGGTGATCGTCTTGCCGCCCGGAGCTGTTGCGGCGAAAGCAGTTTCGAACGCCCGTGCGTTACCTGCGGCCTCGATGACAACCGCGCCACGAACGCCCGACTCGGATAGCTCGGCCGGGGTCATGGCAGAGGCGCCCAAGGAACGAGCCTGGTCGAGCTTCTCTGGAACCGGGTCGACGGCGATCACCGGGTTGCCCAACGCCAGGCCCGTCAGCACCGCCGCCATGCCCACACCGCCGAGCCCGACGACGATCACCGTGTCACCTGGCGCTGGGTGGCCCGCGTTTAACAACGCCCCACCACCGGTCAACACCGCACAACCCAGAACCGCTGCGACCGTCGGCGGAACGTCATCGTCAACCGCGACGGCCGAGTGCTGATCCACGACCGCATGCGTGGCGAAAGCCGATACGCCCAGGTGGTGGTGCACTTGGATGCCATCGCGGTGCAGCCTGCGGCCGCCGGACAGCATCGCGCCCGCACCGTTCGCCGCCGACCCCGGACCGCACGGCATGAGGCCGTCGGTCGCGCAGGCCGCGCACTCCTCACAGCGGGGGAGGAAGCTCATCACGACGCGCTGGCCGACGCGAAGCCGCTCGACGCCCGGCCCGAGCGCCTCGACGCGACCGCATGCCTCGTGGCCGAGCAGCATCGGTACCGGTCGCGGGCGATTGCCGTCCACGACCGAGAGGTCGGAGTGGCAGACGCCGGCGGCTTCCATCCGCACGAGAATCTCGCCGGGACCGGGTGGGTCGAGTTCGAGCTCGCTGATCGTCAGTGGCCGGGTCTGAGCGAACGGTCTCGCGCGACCGATCTCTTCGAGGACTGCACCCTGGATCTTCATGCGCGCGCTCCTTCCGCCGATTCCATGACGCCGCGAATTGCCGCGGGGATCGGGACCGGACGCCGGGTCTCGCGCGAGATGTACACGTGCACCCAGTGTCCGAGCGCGGCAATCTCCTCACGATTGGCTGCGAACAGGCCCAATTGGTAAGTGATGCTGCTGTTTCCGAGCCGAGCGACACGCACGCCGACCTCGAGCGGGGACGGGAATTCGACCTCGGTGAAGTACTTGCACCCGGACTCGGCGACGACGCCGAGTTCGGGCATCGTCACCATGTCGAGCCCGGTGTGTTCGATGATCCACGCGTTGATCGCGGTGTCGAACAGCTCGTAGTACACCGCGTTGTTGAGGTGGCCGAACATGTCGTTGTCCGACCACCGCGTCGTGACACGTGTGACGAGGTCGAAGTGATCGCGCGTGAGTTCGCGTTCCGGGGTGCTCACGGTAAGCGCCCGCCTCCTAATCCCCATCCGGCGCACGCGGCGCCAGATCGCCGCCCAGCTGAGTTGGCATCGTCGCCGATACAACACCGGTATCGGACTCCTCAGCCGCCTTGCTGGACGGCCAATCTGATCACCACGTGCATCCGGCCGGGATGAGGACGCACGCGCTATGAGCCTACGACGCAGTCCGCTCCTGCTTGAGTGCCTCGCGCGCGAGCATGCGATCCCGCTGCTCCTCGAACTTGCCCGCGGACTTCTCGAGAACGTCGAGGAATGCGGCGAGTTGCTCCCGCCGGTTCTCCCCGCGCGGGCTGAAGTCGGTGCGCTCGAAGATCTCCCACTTGCGCAGATTCGGCCACAAGACCTCTTCGAGGTGTTGACGCAGGTCGTAGATGCCGGCCTTCGCCATGAGGACCCCGTTGCGGCGGAAGTTCGGCATGCCGGTGCCGGGCATGCGGAAGTTCTCCACGACGTCGGCGAGCGCTTCGAGCGTCTGGTCCGGTGCGATGTCGAGGGCGGCGCTGCACACGTTGCGGTAGAAGATCATGTGCAGGTTCTCGTCCGCAGCGATGCGCTGGAGCAGGCGGTCGGCGATCGGGTCGTTGCACGCCTTGCCGGTGTTGCGGTGGCTCACGCGGGTCGCTAGTTCCTGGAACGTCACGTAGGCGACCGAGGACAGGAATCCGTCGAATCCCTTTTGGCGCTCGTCTTCCGACGGCCCGAAGCCCACCGTCACGTGCTCGATCCGTGCCTGCTCGAGGGCGACCGGATCGACTCCGCGGGTGAGGACGAGGTAGTCGCGCATGGCGATGCCGTGGCGGTTCTCCTCGGCGGTCCAGCGGCCGACCCACGTACCCCAGGCGCCGTCCATCGAGAAGTTGTCGGCGATCTCGCGGTGGTACGACGGCAGGTTGTCTTCCGTCAGCAGATTGGTGATCATCGCCGCCTTGGCGACCTCGCTGAGCTTGGACTGCTCGGGGTCCCAGTCGACGCCACCCATCGCGGCGAAGTTCCGGCCCTGGTCCCACGGGACGTAGTCGTGGGGGTGCCATTCCTTGGCAATCGCCAGGTGGCGGTTGAGATTCTCTTCGGCAACTGGCTGCAGTTCCCGGAGGAGCTCCAGCTGCGTAAGGTCTCGCGTCATGCTGAGTGCTCCGATCGAGGGCAAATTCTGCAAACTTGAAGCAAAGGTATACGCGACCGTAAGTTACGGCTCAGTAGGCGCGCCCGTTACGATCCAGGTTGATGCCTGCGTCACCCAGTCCCACTGATCGGCCCGGGACCACTCGCACCCGTGCGGCACACCTCGGTCCCGAGCGCCGGCGGCCCTTGATTCTCGATGCCGCTCGTGCCATCGCCGCCGAGAGCGGAATTCCCGCCGTGACCATCGGTTCAGTCGCCGATCGGATCGGCGTGACCCGGCCGGTCATCTACGCGTGCTTCGCCGATCGAGTGGAACTGCTGGAAGCGCTCCTGGACCGGGAATCTGATTCGCTGGTCTCTGCCACGATCGCCGCCATCAACGCCGGCATCGGCCACAACATCGAGACGTCGTTCATCAACGGCCTGCAGGCCTGGCTCGAGGTCTCGGTTGCCTACCCGGATACCTGGCGTCTCTTGGCCAGCGATCCGGATCCGGCGATCGCGGAGGTTTACCGCGCGGCCCGCGCAGAAGTCGAAGACGCGCTCGGCAAGCACATTCGTCCGGCGCTCATCGAACTCGGTGTCGAGGACATCGAGCACAAGATGCCGACCCTTCTCCTGCTCTTCTTCTCGGCGTGCGAGGCGGCAGCCCTGAGCCTCATGCACGAGCCCGAGAAGTGGACGCCCGCAGAGCTTGGTGAGCTCTACGGGCGGGCCATCTGGCGAGCGTTCAGCGCATTCTGAAGGCGTGAGCCACCGGGCTCACGTCCCGAAGATGAGAAGGTGGAAGGCGCCGACGATGACACCGAGCAGACCACCGTGGAGATACAACAGCCACGCGTCCTGCTCGATCGCCACATAGAGCATCTCGACGAACTCTTCCGGCGGAAGTTCCTGCAGCTTCTCCGTGCACAGGACCTTGATCTTCTCGGCGGTCTCGCGACTGAACTCGACATCGTCGACGAGCCACGGCTGCATCTCAATCGCGAGGGTGGCGCCGGCGGTTTCCAGCGTTGCCTGGAATTCCGCGCTACCCGATGCCAGCCGTGCGAGCGGGAGGATCGGGCCGAGCATTCGATTGATCTCGGCCTTCAGGAAGGTCGCGATGACCTCGCGCGTCTTGTCGCCATTCGGGCCGTCGAAGAGTTCTTGCGCGATGATTTCGAGGGTGACGATCTGGTAGGCGATCGCGTGGCCGAGGCTCGCGGCGGCATCTTGCTGACGCTTGGCGAATTTCGCGTGCTTCCACAAGTACTTGTAGCGGGGCTGTGGAGTCGACGGCTCGAAAACGACCTTGATCGCGATGATGTTGACGATGACACCGACGAGGGCGGCGCCACCGAGCACCCAGATCCACGCCGGGATCCAGTGCAGCCCGGAGTCGAGCCAGCCCAGCCAGCTCGGGAAGACGTCGAGGTAGACGGCTCCCGGATTGGATTCATGTGCCTCTTTCGCGTGCTCACCGGTGTAGTGCAGGAACGACAACCAGAGCGCGAGGATGACACCGAACGGGAAACCGAGCAGACCGATCCGCACCATGAACTTCAGTTCCGGCGCGCCGAGGTCGTAGATGATGTCCTTCATCAATTCGGGCCGTTTGCGCAGGTAGCCGACGACGAGCAGCTTGATGTTGATGAGGCTGTTGAAGTTGTTCCCGATGAAGTCGAACGCCCGCCCGATGATCTTCGGGGACTCCTTCTGGATGCGGTTGATCAGCAACTTCTTGCCATGGGGAGGCATGTCCTTCCAGAGCTGTGCGTTCTCCTGCCACATGATCTGGTCGACCATCGCGGGCAACTGAGGCGTGGCGATGCGGGTGACCTGTGCGGCGATCGCCTGCGGGTTCATCTCCATGAAGAAGTCTTGGGCGGAACCGATTTTCGCCACCGCATTGTCCGTGACGAGGGACGCCATCTTCTCCGCGCGGGCCGGAATGAAGCCCTGGAATCCGAGGATGCCACCGGGTGCCCAGATCGGCAGGATCTGGATCTTGCGCGGCATGAACGGGAAGATCAGCTTCGCGCCCGGCATGTAGAAGCCGGTGAATCGGGCCGGTGCGAACAGCATGATGACGCCGGTCCAGTTGGTGATGAGGCCGGCGAACGCCGAGAACAGCGGGATCGAGACGATGTCGACGATGAATTTCGACTGCCCCGTCATCTCCTCCCAGTCGAGCATGCCGAAAAAGCCGGCGGCCAGCACTGAGTTCACATCGCCTCCGAGGATTGGCACGTACGAACAGCGTTACTGAGAGTAACGGCTGCCGTAACCCGGCGCGTCGCGTACCCGTTTATTCGTATGATCGCCTCGACCAGCGAGGGGGACGGGTGGAGGAGCGGGACGCGCGAACAGTGATCGTCGAGGCGGCGATCCGGGCGATCGATCGCCTCGGGACGTCGGTCAGCATGGACGACATCGCGCGCGAAGCGGAGACGAGCAAGCCCCGTCTCTATCGGCACTTCGCGGACCGCAGTGATCTCGCGGTGGCCATCGCCCAGCAGTTGAGCGATGAAATCTTCGACGCCGTCCAACCGGACCTGAACTTCTTGCTGCGGCCCCCGCACGACATCATTCACCACGCGGTTTCCGGGTACGCCAACGTCGTCGCCGAGCATCCCAACGTCTTCCGCTTTCTGGCGACCGGGGGGATTCAGCGTGAGTCGGGCTTTCCGACCGGCATCCTCCGCGGGTTCGCTGAGCGGTTGTACGGATTGTTCGAACCGCTGAGTCGCACCGCCGGAGTCGAAACGTCGGGCCTGGAAATGGCGATCAGTGGACTCCTCGGCGTGCCGCTTCTCGCGACCAACGCGTGGTTGCCGGCGACCTCAACCGGGAAGGCGGCCGACCCGGCCGAGTTCATCGCGACCGTCACTCCGCTGGTGTGGGGAGTACTCGATGCGTACTTCCAGACGAAAGGCCTCGACATCGATGTCGACCAGCCGATCTTCATGACGCTCGCCGAAATCGCGAGCGCGCAGAAGTCTTAGTCGCGTTCGAGGATGAAGAAGTACGGCTGATCTGAGTTCACGTCGCGCCGCAGGTCATGTTTCGGCGACCAGCGGAGATCCATCACACCCAAGAGGGTGTTGTCATCCACCTGGCGGAAGATGTCGATGATGGGGAGCGCGTCGTAGACCATCGCGGCCGTCACGACCCCGCGGTGTTCGATGTTGCGCAGTCGGGCCGTGTACTTCTTGGTCGAGATCACCGGCTTCGCGAGCCCGATGAACTTGCCCATCTTGCTCACGACGTCCGGGCTGATCTTGTCGGCGAGATTCAGCGGCATCTTCGACGGGTTGCCGGCGAACAATTCGCCGCTCGGGGTCTGGAACAGCAGTGGGTGCACGTTCTCCGTGCTGTCGAACTGTTTGCCGTACCAGCGCGACGCGACCAGACGTCCGTCCATCGGATGCCCGGTCGCGAGCTCGCGGCCCTTCCATCGGCCGAGGATGTCTTCGGCTCGCACTGCCGGCAGCCTGTCGAACAACGCCATCGCGGATTCGGGGGAGCAGGCGGGCTCGAGAGATGTGAGCTCGTTCAGGAACGTCATGATCGCCTCTTCGGGAAATTGACAGAACTTCTTGTCAAAAAGACTAGATTCTGACAAAGAACTCTGTCAATATCGATCGCATGGTGGCTACGAAGCGTAAGTACGGCGGCGTCAGTGCCGACGAACGTCGCGCTGACCGCCGCCTGAAACTCATCGACGCGGGCTTCGCGGCGGTGGAGAAAGTCGGCCTCGCCGGCATGACGGTGACCCTCGTGTGCGCGAACGCGAGCCTCACCGAGCGGTACTTCTACGAGAACTTCCGCAACCTCGACGAGTTGCGCGCCGCTCTCTATGACCGGTTCATCGACGAGTTTCGAGCGACCGTGCTCACCACGATGGCAACCGCTCCCGACGACCTCTACTCGAAGTGCCGCGCCGGTGGGGAGGCGTTGTTCGACGTCCTGGCGAACAACGCCGGACTGTCGCGGCTGTACTTCGAAGTCAACGGAAGCCCCGCCTTGCAAGGTCGGCGAGACTCCGCCGTTCTGGAGTTCTCGGAGCTCGTCGAACTGCAGCTCCGGACATTCGGCGGGTTTGACGGTCGCGCATACCAGCGGGAGCTGAAACTACTTTCTGTCACGCTCGTCGGCGGAATCGTCGAGTCATTCCGGCAATGGATTGCCGGCCACCTCGACGTCGAACCGGCCGAGCTCATCGACTACTCCGCGACGCTCTGCGTCGAGGCTGTTCAAGCATTGCGTAGCAAGAGCAAGGGGAAACAATGACTACTCCGTCCGTAGCCGTCATCGGCGCTGGATTCGGCGGACTGGCCGCGGTGATCGAGCTGAAGAAGCTGGGTTACAACGACATCGTCGTGTTTGAAAAGGGTGCCGACGTCGGCGGAGTGTGGCGTGAGAACACGTATCCAGGTGCCGCCTGTGACGTGCCGTCGCCGTTCTACTCGTTCTCGTTCGAGCCGAACCCGCGCTGGCCTCGTCGCTTCTCGCAGCAGCCCGCGATTCTCAAGTACATGCGCGACGTCACCGACAAGTACGACGTGCGCGGCCACATCCGGTTCAACACCGAAGTCGAGGGCGCAGCCTTCGTCGATGCGGACCGCAAGTGGGAGATCACGCTCAGCACGGGCGAGGTCGTGCGTGCCGACGTCCTGGTAAGCGCGGTCGGTCAGCTGTCGCGACCGGCGTTCGCGCCCATTCCGGGCCGCGAGAAGTTCCAGGGCGTCGAGATGCACTCGGCGCTGTGGAAGCACGACGTCGACCTGCGGGGCAAGCGCGTCGGAGTCATCGGAACCGGCGCCAGCGCAATCCAGTTCATTCCGGAGGTGCAGAAGGAAGCGGCGCATCTGACCGTGTTCCAGCGATCGGCGCCGTATGTCATCCCGCGGCCGGACACCGAGTTCTCGAACCTGCACCACCGCATCTTCACGCTGCTGCCCGCGACCCAGCTCGTCGAGCGGGGAACGTGGTACGGCGTCGTCGAGGCGCTGAGCATCGCGTGGATCTATTCGAAGCCGCTGGCCGCCGTGGTCAAGGCGTGGTCGAAGCGCCACATGAAGTCGCAGACGAAGGCGAAGCCGGGACTGTTTGAGAAGGTCTGGCCCGATTACCCGATCGGGTGCAAGCGGATTCTGTTCAGTAGTGACTACCTGCCGGCGCTCGCGCAGCCGAACGTCGACCTCGTCACCGACCCCATTTCCGAGATCACCGAGAAGGGGATTCGGACCGCGGACGGCGTCGAGCACGAGTTCGACGTCATCATCTGGGGCACCGGATTCAAGGCGACCGAGTTTCTCGCGCCGATGACGATCACCGGGGTCGGGGGACGCAAGCTCGCGGATGCGTGGCAGTCGGGCGCGCATGCCTACTACGGCATGACCGTCCCGGACTTCCCGAACCTTGTCATCATGTACGGCCCGAACACCAACACCGGTGGTGGATCGATCATCTACTTCCTCGAGGCACAAGCTCACTACCTCGGGAAACTCGTCCAGAACATGGCTGAGCGCGGCGGACCGCTGTCGGTGCGCGCCGACGTGGAACGCAAGTTCGACGAGAAGATCCAGGGACTGCTCGCCGGCAGCGTCTGGAGTCAATGCACGTCCTGGTACCGGCAGGCGGACGGCCGGATCACCAACAACTGGCCACTGCTCGGGTACGAGTACAAGGCCAAAGCCAAGTTCAACCCGGCAGATTATGAGGTGGTCAACTCATGACCGATTACGACTACGACGTCCTGGTCATCGGATCCGGCTTCGGGGGCAGCGTCACGGCGCTGCGCCTGACCGAGAAGGGCTACAAGGTCGGCGTCATCGAATCCGGCCGTCGATGGAACGCCGAGGACTTCCCGAAGACGAACTGGAACATCCGGAAGTCGATCTGGGCGCCGAAGCTGGGCCTGACGGGTCCGCAGCGGATCAGCGCGCTGGGCAAGTGTCTCGTGTTCAGTGGTTCCGCGGTCGGCGGCGGTTCGATCATCTACGGCAACACCCTGTACGAGCCGCTCCCGGAGTTCTACCAAGACAAGGCGTGGGCGCACATCACCGACTGGCGCGAGGAGTTGGCGCCGTACTACGACCAGGCCAAGCGCATGCTCGGCGTCGAGCAGAATCCACGGGTCGGACCGGTCGACGACATCCTGCTGCAGGTCGCGACGGACCGTGGCGTCGCGGACACCTTCCACAAGACGAACGTCGGCGTCTTCTTCAATGAAGGAAACGAAGGCAACGAGGTCTCCGATCCGTACTTCGGAGGAGCGGGACCGACGCGTTCGGGCTGTATCCACTGCTCGGAGTGCTTCACCGGGTGCAAGCACAACGCGAAGAACGTCACGACGACGAACTACCTCTACCTCGCCGAGAAGAACGGCGCCGAAGTCCACCCGCTGACGACGGTGACGTCAGTGAAGCCGGATGGTCAGGGCGGGTATCTCGTGGAAACCAAGCGCAGCAACGGCAAGCTGCGCAAGCGTCGCAAAACGTTCACCGCCCAGCAGGTCGTCTTCTCGGCTGCTGCTCTCGGCACGCAGAAGTTGCTGCACAAGCTGCGCAATGACGGCTCGTTGGCGAACCTGTCGCCGCGGGTTGGTGAGCTCACGCGAAGCAACTCCGAGGCGATCATCGGGGTGCAGAGCAAGACTCGAAACGACTTTGCGCAGGGCGTTGCGATCACGTCGTCGATCCACCCTGAACCGACGACGCACGTCGAAGTCTGTACTTACGGCAAGGGCCAGAACGCGCTGTTCCTGCAGACCGTTCCGCTGGTCGACGGTGGACCGTTCCGCTTCACACGTCTCCTGCTGACGATCGTTCGGCATCCGATCATGTTCGCCAGGACGCAGAACGCGAAGGGCGCCTCGGAGACGGGGGTCGTGCTCCTGGTGATGCAGTCGCTCGACAACTCGCTGACGTCGTACCTGAAGCATGGTCAGTTGAAGACCAAGCCGGGTACCGGTGAACCGAACCCGGACTGGCTACCGATCGCGCACGACCTCGCTCGGGAGTACGCGGCGAAGTGCGACGGCATTCCGCAGAACATCGCGACGGACATCTTCAACATTCCGGCAACCGCGCACTACATCGGCGGTTGCACGATCGGAACGTCGCCGGACAACGGCGTCATCGACCCGTACCAGCGGGTTTACGGTCACCCGGGTCTGCACATCGCCGACGGCAGTGCGATCACCGCGAACCTCGGCGTGAATCCGTCCCTCACCATCACCGCGCAGGCGGAGCGGGCGATGGCGTTCTGGCCGAACAAGGGGGAGGCGGATCCGCGTCCGGCGCTCGGTGAGGCCTACCAGCGCATTTCGGCGGTCAAGCCGCTGAGCCCCGCGGTGCCGGCGGGTGCACCGGGAGAACTGCGCCTGGTTTAGTGCTTGCGCAGGATGATCTTCATCGTGTCGATCAACCCGTCGACCGGAATCGACGGGTTGATCGAACGGAAGAGCCCGAGTCCCGTGCCGAGCGCCAACAGTGTCAGCGCCGTTTCGTGGCCGGGGAGTCGCGTGTCGACCCCGCTGGCGTCGATGCCAGCGGCCATGAGATTCACGATGCTGTCGAGGCGGTCGCCGAGGGCGTCCCGGACGTCGTCGTTCCGTCGCGTATTGCTCACGAATTCGATTTCGAGGCTCGTCCAGCCCGGGTCTCCGATGACGCGGCGGGCCCATTCGTCGAACGCCTTCAGCTGCAATTCCGGAGTGTCGAGCGCGATGATTCCCATGACTTCTTCGATGCGCTCCGCGCGGACCTCATCGAGGACGGCTGTGCACAGTTCGATCTTGTTCCGGAAGTTCGAGTAGACCGCGCCCTTCGAGTAGCCGGCGGCGTCGGCAACCTTCTCCAATGACGTCGACGAGTAGCCATCGGCGAAGAACATCTCACGGGCTGTCGCGAGAAGTTGTTTTCTGGTTTGCGCCTGGCTTTCGGTTCGGCTGAGTCGAGCCACGACTCGAATTCTAGAACCGTTGACATGCTCTGTGCATCGGAATACCGTCGGTATGCCAACAAGGGAGTTGCGAATGACCAAACGTGGATTGGTTCTCGGCTGCGGCGGAACCGTCGGCGGTGCCTGGCAGGTCGGTGCGCTCGCGGCCGTCGAGGAATTCCTCGACTGGGACGCTCGCACGGCCGACGTGATCATCGGGACGTCGGGTGGTTCGACAGCCGCGACGATGCTCGGTGCCGGAGCGCCCGTGTCGGAGCTGGTCGACGCGCAGTTCGGACGCCCTTCGGCGCGCGAACCGATCCGGACGTTCTTCACCAAGCCCCCGTCCACGATCCCGGCGATTCCCTTCGGGCTGCCTTCCTCGGTCGGACTTGCGCTCGGTGGCCTCCGGCGCCGATCGCGCTTGGAGGTCCTCGCGGGACTGGCCCCGGCCGGGCGGAGCAACCCCGACTTCGTCGACATGCTGGTCGACGGACTGGTCCCGGGCGGCGGCTGGGTCGACCACCCGGCGACCTGGATTGTCGCCGCCGATCTGGCGACGGGTAAGCGGGTCGCGTTCGGCTCGCCGGGGGCACCGTCGGCTGACATGCGCGATGCGGTTCGCGCCTCGTGGGCGATTCCGGGCTGGTACCCGCCGGTGAAGATCGACGGGCGCCGCTACATCGACGGTGGCGCGGTGTCGACCGGATCGGCCGACCTTCTCGCGCATCTCGGACTCGATGAAGTCGTCATCGTCGCGCCGATGGCGTCCCAAGGTGGCGAGTTCGGTCACCGCGCTGAGAACCTCATTCGCACTGCCATGTCGCCCGTCCTGCACCGCGAGGTCAAGCTCCTCGAGGCCGCCGGGACGCGGGTGATCCGCGTACATCCGACCGTCTCCGAACTCCGGACCATGGGTATGAACTACATGGATCCCCGGCGTCGACTTCCCGCTCTCGAAACCGCCCTGGCGAACGTCCCGAACACCCTCCGGAAGGAAGCCCTTCAGTGAACCTCCCCAACATTCCCAAGCTTTCGACGAACTACCCGAAGTTCGGGCTTCGCGGGGCGGTCGTCGTCATCACCGGCGGAGCGCGGGGGATCGGCTACGCGACCGCTCAGGCGTTTGCCAAGCAGGGCGCGCGCGTCGTCATCGGTGATCTCGACGGCGACGTGGCAAAGGAAGCTGCCCGCAACCTCGGTGCGCTGGCGATGGGCCTCCCGCTCGACGTGACCGACAAGGAATCGTTCGCGGCCTTCGTTCAGAAGATCCTGCGGTCGGGTCCGGGTATCGACGTCCTGGTCAACAATGCCGGCATCATGCCGCTCGGTGGATTCCTCGACGAGCCCGACGGCCTCAGCCGCGCGACCATGGATGTCAACGTATTCGGCCAGGTCAACGGCATGCGTCTGGTCCTACCGCACATGATCGAACGCGGCCACGGGCACATCGTCAACGTGGCGTCGATGCTGGGCAAGCTCGCCGTTCCGGGCGCGGCGGTGTACGTGGCGAGCAAGTTCGCATCGGTCGGGTTGACTGCCGCCGTCCGGGAAGAGTTCGCCGACACCGGGGTCAGCATCAGTGCGGTGCTGCCCACGGCCGTTCGGACCCGTCTGACGGACGGCGTTCAGCTCGGTCATGGCATGCCGACGGTCGACCCCGAGGAAATCGCGAAGGCCATCGTCGCGAGCGTCGATTCCCGTGCCGCGGAGATCCCGGTGCCCGGCTATCTGGCGGGATGGGACCTCGTCAATGCCGTGACGCCGGAGCCGATCATGCGGTTCGGTCGCCGTCTGCTGGGCGGGCGTCGGGCCCTCGACAAGATCGACTCGACCGCGCGAAGCAACTACGACGCGGCGGTCAATTCGCAAACACGTCAGTGAGGTCGTGATGTACGAGGCAATCATCGTCGGCGCCGGATTCGGTGGCATGGGGGCCGCGATCCAGCTCAAGCGGATGAAGATCGACAACATCCTCATCCTCGAACGCGAGGACGGGCTGGGTGGCACCTGGCACGTCAATCGGTATCCCGGTCTCGCCGTCGATATTGCCTCGGTCACCTACTCGTACTCATTCGAGCCGAATCCCTACTGGTCGCGCATGTACGCACCCGGTCCCGAGCTCAAGAAGTATGCCGAGCACGTCGCCGACAGATACGACCTGCGACGGCACATGCGCTTCGACGTTGCGGTGGAGCAGGCGATCTGGGACGAGAAGGCCCAGGTCTGGAACGTGCGTCTCGCGAACGGCGAAGTCCTCGTCGCGCGCTATCTGTTCACTGCGACGGGCTTCCTGTCGCAGCTGAAGGTGCCCGACATTCCAGGTATCGAGACGTTCGCCGGCAAGGTGATCCACTCCGCCAAATGGGACGACACGTACGAACTTCGGGGCCGCAAGGCGGCGCTCATCGGCACCGGTGCGACGGCGGTGCAGTTGGTTCCCGAGGTCGCCAAGCTGGTCTCGGAGCTGACGGTTTATCAGCGCACGCCGATCTGGGTCGTGCCGAAGGTCGACGGCCCGATCCCGAAGCCGGTGCAGTTCGCATTCGCGCATGTGCCGTTCGCCCAAAAGGCGGCGCGCCTCGCCAATTCGGCGTATCTCGAAGCGCTGATGGTCGTCGGAGTTCTGCACTACAAGCAGGCGCGGGCAACGAACAAGGGAGCCGAACTTCTGGCGCGGGCGCACTTGCGCAATCAGGTGCCGGACCGGGAGCTTCGTCGCAAACTGACGCCGGAGTACTCGTTCGGTTGCAAGCGTCCGACGTTTTCGAATGAGTATTACCCGACGTTCAACAAGCGCCACGTCACCTTGGAGACGACCTCGATCGACCACATCGAGCCCGACGGGATCGTCACGGTCGACGGTCGCAAGACTCAGATCGACACCCTCATCCTGTGCACGGGATTCGACCTGTGGGACGCGAACTTCCCGGCGTTCGAGATCATTGGACGCAAGGGCCGCAATCTCGGAAAGTGGTGGCGGGAGAACCGTTTCCAGGCGTACGAGGGCGTGACGGTCCCGTACTTCCCGAACTTCATCAGCCTCAACAGTCCGTACTCGTACAACGGCCTGTCGTACTTCTGGACGATCGAGATGCAGATGAAGCACATGGCCCGGTTGTTTGGGGCTATGCGCAAACGCAAGGTGAAGACGTTCGAGATCAAGCAGCAGCCGAACGACGAGTTTCTCGAGCGGATGACCGAGAAGCTCGACTCGTCGGTGTTCTACCGCGGAGATTGCTCGGGATCGAACAGCTACTACTTCAACCAACACGGTGAGGCGGCGCTGTTGCGTCCGACGCCGACGGCTTCCGGGCTGTGGGAAGCCGGCCGGTTCCCGGTCGACGACTACGCGTACTCCTAGACTCCAGCCATGCAGATTCGGATCGTAGGGACGAACCTTCCCGGGCGCGGCTGCGGTCCCTACTCCGACATTCACGTCGGAATGCAGCGCAAGGGCTCACCTGTTCAGGTCGACGGGATCGTTCCGGCGGACGCGGAAGCGCCGGTCTGGACCCTCGACTGCACCGTCAAGGGATCGGACGTTCTCGGTCTGCACATCCAGGGTCGCCCTGGCGCACGGTTCATCTACCTGAACTGGATCGGCCGAGACGGCTCGGGGAGTCATGCGATGTTTCGCCGCGCGAAACTCATGCTCGACGCCGTCCCAGCCGGCACCTGGGCCTCCGCACTCGAATCCGGGCAGCTCACCGGCACTGTCCACCTCACGGACGCGCGCGGGATGCCCCGTTGCGCGGCGGTCCGCCCACCCGCCATCGAATGGTCTCTGTAATTGCCCATTGCCAACAGCGGCGTCGCGATGCATGATTCCTACAACATGTAGGAAATCTCGGGAGGTTGCTGTGCCGACTCAAAAGGCCACCCTGCGTGACTGGTTGTTCGTGCCGAAGGTCGAACCGGCGGAGGACTACGGGTTCTTCGGGCCGGACTCGGTCGCGTGGAAGGTGTGGAGCTACCCAACGGGTCTGACGATAGGCTTCCAGCGAGCGGTCGTCATCGAAGAACTCGACCCGGCCCTCGTGGCGTCGGTGAACGAGACGCACGCGATCTTCGATAGGCCGCGCACGCGCTATGACCGGACCCTGCGCTACTTCGCGATGGTCATGTTCGGCGATTCGCGCTCGACCTCCAGAGCGGCCGATGTGCTGGTCAAGATCCATTCCAAGGGCATCGGCGTCGACCCGGTGACGGGCAAGAACTACGACGCGAACGACCCGCACTCGCAGCTGTGGATTCACCTCACCGCCTGGCACTCGATCCTCGTGGCGTACGAGAAGTACGGCCCTGGTCGACTCTCCGACGACGAGGAAGCGCAGTACTGGGAAGAGTGCGCAATCGCTGCTGAGCTGCAGACCTGCGACCCGGATGACGTGCCGCGAACCCGCGAGGGCATCACCGAGTACTTCGAGCAGATGCGTCCGCAGCTCATCGGATCCGACATCGCAAAGAACGCGATGAAGCACCTTCTACGCGCGGACGTCATGCTGCCGCCGATCCCGTTGGTACTGCGGCCGTTCATGTGGATCGTGACGGCGTTCCTGCGGCGTGGCACGCTCGCGACGATGCCGCGCTGGATGCGGAAGATGTCCGGGCTGCCCACCGGTCGCGTGCTGGACGCGTTGTGCGTGCCGTGGCTCAGCGCGGGCTTCACCCTCGTCAGCTTCAGCGTTCGGCTCCAGCTGATCCTGCTCCGGCTGATCTCGCCGATGACACTGCCGGTCGCGGCGCCCATGCTCATGGACGTCGCGCCGGTGAACAAAGAGGTGCTCACCCCGCGTGAAGCCCAGCAGCGGTACGGCTACGCGCTACCGTCACAGGCGCATATGGAGCTTCGCGAACGTCAACGAAACCGGGTGTTCGGCGCGCACCAGGCGCCAAGCGACGAAGGCATCCTCGAATCCCAGCCGATCCTCGGCGACATCGCCTGACAGGAGACACAGTTGAAGCGGTTCCTCGACTATCGGATCAGCATCCGCCAGATCATGTACCTGGTCATCGCGATCGGCATCCCGTATTGCCTGATCGGGCTGGTGTGGCTGTTCACGCACAACAGCCACCTCGAGAATCTCCATGGCCTCGACTGGTTCTTCTCCGTCATCGGCGAGATCATCGCGTGGCCGCCGCTCGTCATCTCGGACATCACGCTCCGGTGAAATCGCGCGCAGTCCATCTCGGGCCGGAGCGACGCCGGCCCCTCGTCCTCGACACCGCGTTGGAGATCGCATCCACGGAGGGCATCGCGAAGGTGACCATGGGGGCCATCGCCGAGCGCATGGGGGTGACGCGTCCCGTTGTCTACGACTGCTTCGCGAGCCGGGGCGAGGTCCTCGAGGCGCTCCTGGCGCGCGAGCGAGGCGAGCTCCTCGCCAACGTCTTCGGGATGCTGCCACCACCAAAGTCCGGCAGTGTCGAGCAACTCTTCACCGACGGATTCCGTGCACTGCTGACGGTCGTCGAGGCGCGGCCGGCGTCGTGGCGCATCATCTTCGGCCTCGACTCCGATGCCGCACTCGCCGAGGCCATTTCGCGCGGTCGCCAGCAGATTTCCGCGCAGGTTGGTGCGGTCATGATGCCGTTGTTCAAACGGTGGCAGGTGTCGAACCCGGAAGAGACCGGTCCGGTGCTCGTCGAAGTCTTCCTCGGCATCTGCGAGACGGCAATCCGGATGTTCCTCGCGGAGGGGAGCGAGTGGACGCCGGAAGCGCTGGCCGAGGTGGTCGGTCCGGCGTCGTACCGCGCGCTTCGCGCGCGCTGACCGCAGCTGTCAGTGACAAGGTGCCGGTGACCATCCGGGTTCTCATCGCCGATGACCAGCAGCTTCTGCGTGCTGGCTTCAAGGTGATCCTCGACGCGGAGCCGGATATCGAGGTCGTTGCCGAGGCGAATGATGGGGCCGAGGCGGTGCGGCAGGCGCAGCTGGCGAGTCCGGACGTTGTCCTCATGGACATTCGAATGCCGAACGTCGACGGTCTCGCCGCGACCGAGCAGTTGATGCGCCTGTGCACGCCACCGAAGGTGGTCGTCCTCACGACATTCGACCTCAATGAATACGTCTACCGCGCCATTCGCGCAGGTGCGAGTGGCTTTCTGTTGAAGGACGCGCCGTCGTCCCGGCTTGTTGCCGCGGTGCGTGCAGCCGCCGGTGGCGATTCGCTGATCGAGCCCTCGATCACCAAGCGCATGGTCGAGGCGTTTGCGCCGGCCGCCTCTCCGGCCCTGCCCCATCAACTGTCGAATCTCACGAGCCGGGAGACCGATGTGCTACGTCTGTTGGCCCGCGGACGATCGAACGCCGAGATTGCGAGCGAACTCTTCGTTTCCGAGGCAACGGTCAAGACCCACGTGGCGAACCTGCTCGCCAAGCTTGGTGTGCGGGACCGGGTGCAGGCGGTGGTTCTCGCCTACGAGACCGGCTTCGCTCGGCGCGACGCGTAGTTCATCCTTTCGGATGAGGCCGCTCCGAACTATTCGTCCCATTGGCCGAAGAAACAGAATATGTGCAGGTCATAACGTCAATTCAGATCCACACGGAACCCTGAAGGGACTTGAAGATGAAGACCATTCTCACGGGCGTTCGACCGCTCGACTATGTACTCGCCGTTCTGTTCGTCGTCGCAGGCGCCGGACTGATGCTCGTCAACGTGAACGCCAGCCCGGCTGACATGGGCGACCTTGCCAGCCCGATTGAAACGCAGTCGTGGTTGCTCGTGCCGACCTTCGCCCTCGCGATGGTGCCGGTTCTGTGGCGGAGAGTTAACCCGGCAGCGGCGATCGGAGGCGCTGTCGCACTGATCGGGGTCCACGATCTGATGTTCGGCAGCGTCATTCGCTGCGGCGTCGGGCTGCCGCTCAGCCTCTTCCTTGCGTACACGGTCGCCCGATACGCGCCGAAAGCACACCTGCTGCCCCTCATGGTCGGGGTTGGCGTCGTCCAGGTCGTCGTGTTCGTCGACGATTCAGCTGCGGGACTTGAGGCGATGCCGTTCGCGCTGGGACTTGGTGCGATCGCTTTCGGGATCGGCCTGCTGGTTCGCGTGATCAGCGCGAAAATGGCACGGCGAGAGTCGGCAGGGACTCTCGAACCGGCCTACGTCTGACGGACAGGAAAGAGCGATGGACACGGTCTTGCTTGGCGTGCGTCGACTCGACTTCGTCATCGCGGCGCCGCTGGTGATACTGGCGGCTCTGCTGGCGTCGATGCAGGTCGGGGCGCCCGTCGGCGTGCCCGATGCGGATGGCATCGTCATCGATTCCAACTCGTTCTGGATAGTGCCGCTGTTCGTGATTCCACCGCTCGCGGTGGTGTGGTGGCGGCGCAGCGTCATCGCGGTGACCGCTGTTGCGACCGCCGTCATGACGCTGCACGATGCGTTGTTCGGTCATCTCACCCGGTGTGGTTCCGGCCTTCCACTCGCGTTCGTGCTCGCGTTCCTGGTGGGCCTGCAATTGCGCGGACGGGACCTGTGGGTCGGCTACGGGGTGGTCGCGCTACTCAACGTCGCGGTGCTTGCGTTCGATTCGTCGGCGGGTCCGGGCATCCTTCCGGCCACTCTGGCGATCTCACTCGGTCTCGTCGGCCTCGGCTTCCTCGCGCAATCCCGCACGAAGATGGCGCAGGAGCTCAAGGCGCACAACGCCGAGTTGCGGCGGTTACGAGACCAGATCGCGGCGCTCGAGGTGTCCGGCGATCGGATGCGGTTGTCTTCCGATCTCGACGCGCTCCTCGACCAGCATCTGACGGAGCTCGCCGCGATCGCGGACGCGGGTCTCGACGACGATCCTGAGGATGCGCGGCGCCGGCTCGCCGAACTCGAAGAGCGAAGCCGGGACACGCTGGGACGTATGCGCGAGATCGTCGGCACCCTGCGCGGTGGGGAAGTGGCGTTGTCTCCGGCGCCGTCGGTCATGCAGCTCGATGCGCTGCTGACGCGCGAGGGACGCCGCAATGCGCGGCTATCGGTCGAGGGCGATCCGCGGGTGCTTCCGCCGAGTGTCGAGTTGTCGGCTTATCGGATCGTCGAGCATCTCCTTGCGGTGCTCGGCAGCGCCGACGACGAGGCGGTCGATGTGCGGATGACCTTCAGCGACGACGCGCTCGAACTCTCGATCACCGGGCCGCTGAGTCGTGGTGCCGATGTCGACCAGGCGGTCTCACGAGCGCGTGAGCGCGCTCGGCTCCAGGACGGGACGCTCGACGTCAAGGTCTCGCGTGGGCACGCGCGGGCGCGAGCTCAGATCCCGGTCGTGGTCTAGCCCCATGCTGCGCCGCTTCGAATCAGCAGTGATCATCGGCGGTGTCCTGCTTGTTCTCGGTGCGGTCGCGGTGACCGGAAAACTACCTCCTGGCCTGCACGAATGGTTGACCTATGCGGTGGTTCTCGGGATCGGTCTGCCGCTGCTGTGGTGGCGACGGCAGCCAGCGGCGGCGCTTGTCATCGCCTGCACGGTGGTCATGGTCGGGATCGAACTCGACCTCGATCCCGGCGATGCGGCGTTCCCGTTGTTCTTCGCTCTCGCGGCATGCTGTGGCTTCTGCTTCCGCGCCCGAGCCGCGGGGATCGCGGCCGTCGCGTTCGTCGTGTGGCTCGCCGCGGTGTACTGGCGGACGGGGGACGATTCGCCCGGCTTCCTCGTCCTGCTGACGCCCGGGTACCTCGGCGGGGTGGTGCTTCGGCTGCGCGATGAGACGGCCAAACAGTTGGAAATCCGGCGGACGGAGCTCGAAGCGGAGCGAGAGCTGTTCGCGCAGCTCTCGGTGCGTAATGAGCGCGCTCGGATCGCCGCGGAATTGCACGACATCATCGGCCACGCGTTGAGCGTCATGGTGGTGCAGGCGGCGGCGGGGCAACGCCTCGTCGATGCGGATCCAGTGCTCGCGGGAAATGCGCTCGCGACGATTGCGGACTCGGCCCGGCGCGGCCGCGAAGATCTGCACAAGTTGGTCGGGCTACTTTCCGGCGAGGACGTGGGCTCGACGGATCTGTCGATGATCGAGGAGATCGTCAGCCGTGCCAACGCGAGCGGACTGCAGGTGACCTGTCGCTTTGAAGGCGATCGCGAAGGGGTCGCTGCCGAGGCGGCCCAACTGGGATTTCGGGTGGTTCAAGAAGGCCTGACCAACGCACTGAGGTACGCGCCGGGTGCTGCTGTTCGGGTGCTGGTTCGCGGCGCGGGCCGGAGCCTGATCGTGCGCGTGGAGAACGATCCGGCGGTCAATGGGTCGCCGTCGATCATCGGAGCAGGCAGCGGCTTACGCGGGCTCCGCGAACGGGTACAGCAGCTCGGTGGTCGGGTCGTCGCAGGTCCGACGCCTGGCGGGGGATGGGTGCTGGAAGCGAACCTCTAGCCGGCCTTCCCGTTTCCGTCGGATTGTGACCTCGGCCACAGCAGGAATGGTTACCATGTCAACCATGTTGTACCGGTCAGCGGAGGCGGAAACACCGCCACCGAGTGACCACAAAGGTGAATCGCAATGGACATCGTTCTTCTTGTCGGCCGAATCCTCTTCGCCGCACTCTTTCTCGGCTCGGCCGTCGGCCACCTGACTCAGACGGACGGCATGGCAGGTTATGCGCAGGCCAAGGGTGTGCCGTTCGCGAAGCTGTCGGTGCAGTTGTCGGGTGTCGTGTTGGCGCTCGGTGGCCTGAGCGTCCTGTTCGGCATCTACGGCGAGATCGGCTCGCTCCTGCTGGCGCTGTTCCTGCTCCCGACCGCGTTCCTGTTCCACAACTTCTGGACCGAGACGGACCCGCAGGCCAAGCAGATGGCGCAGGTCTCCTTTAACAAGGACATCGCGCTGGCCGGTGCTGCGCTCGCCCTGGCCTGGGTCTTCGCTCAGGGCCCGGGACTGGCGATCACCAGCCCGCTGATCTGATCCGACCTCCAAACGAATGCCCTGGCGACAAGCCGGGGCATTTTCGTGTCTACTGGTAGGTCGGCGGCATCGGCCCGGGCGCGTGTATCGGCGGGGCCATCACCCCGAACGGCTGATAGCTCGCCGCGGGGGCGAGCATGCGCTTGCGATCGGTGAGTCGTGCGAGCAGTTCCTGTTGCTTGGCGGGGAAGTCGTTGAGGTGTTGTCCAGCGCTGGCCCGACGGTGCAAGAAGGCCAATTCGGTTGCAGCCTGCTGCAGGTCGGCCATCGCCTGGCCGCCGTGCTTTCCGTAGACCGCGGTCGCCCATCGGCGCGCGGCCTTGCGGCCCTGCAGCGTGCACAGTGCCGGAAGCTCCCATCCGGCGATCCACCCGGTCTGGGCGTATGCCGGCAGGTGTGCCGCCACCACCTTCAGGTCCTGCTTTCGCGACCACGCGATGAAGATGCCCATGCCGATGAACAGCGGAATCATGATGAGCCCGTACGTCAGCAGGATGACGCCGAACGTGGCCGAGAAGTTCCACAGCGCATGCAACGCGACCGCGAGTGTGTATCCGGCGAGAGGTGCGAGCACCCGGACGGCCCGGTGGCGGCTCAGGACCGCGATGCCCAATCCGATGCCGGTCATGATCGTGAACAGCGGGTGCGCGAACGGCGTGAAAACGCACCGCATCACGAAGGTCACCACGGCGTCGTCGACACCGCCGGGTGCGATCGTGATCGCGCCATCCCCGCCCGTGGTTCCGGTCTGATAGGCGTTGGCGATGTACAGGATGTTCTCGGTGAACGCGAAACCGGCGGCGGTGAAACCCGCATAGACGACGCCATCCACGACTCCATCGAATTCCGCTTTCCGGAACCACACGAGGAAGAAGAGGATCATCGCCTTCGCGCCCTCTTCCACGACCGGTGCGACGAGGTACGGCGACGCAGTCTCGCCGACCAGGGGAGTCAGGGCACCTTCCAGCGTCAGCGAGATCATGACCGAGAACGTTGCACCCCAGCCGAAGGCCATCAGGAGGTAGCGTCCGGGCTCGGGTTCGACGCGGTCGATCCACATGAACACTGCGAGGACGATCGGTAACGGGAGCAATGCCAGCCCGATGCTGACGATCGCGGTCGCGGGTCCCTCGTAGGCGAAGACGAGCATGCTCAAGACCCAGATGAGTGCGCCACACACCATCGCGATCCAGGTGAAGATGCGCAGTGCGCGTCCGGAACTCGCCGGTCGGTACGGCCCGGGTGGGCCGGGCAGGGGAGCGGGTGTCATCGATCCGGCGAATTGTGGGTACACGCCGCGATTATCTCCGTTGCGGAATGCAGCCCGCCTGTGAACTGCACCCCATTAAGGTGAAATCCATTCTGTTTCGCCGCTCAGGTTGAGGAGCTGCCGTGTCGGGCACCCAGTGGATCTCGTACGAGGAGTTCGGTAGTCGGTTCTTCCGGCGCGCTGTGACCATGAAGCGGGTCGAGGCTGCGCTCGATGGAGTGACGGGCCACCACATCTCGATCGGGCCGCTCAACGTGGGGCTCGCCGGCGTCAACGCAGAAGGCGACGTCGGTAGCCCGTCGATAACCCAAGAGCAAGGCGACGAGGTCGTCTTCAAGCTCGACATCCCGGTGACGCTCGGGATCGTTGCCCGGCTGGGTTCGGAGTTCCGGCTCAACGCGGGTATCGAGATCAGCCTCGAACTGCGTGCGCGTCCGGCCGATCCGCTGCTCGTCGTGGTCGACATTCCGCAGGTCACGATGGACGACGTCCGTCTCGGCATCAAGGCCGAAGCGCTTGGTTTCGGCGCGAAGATGATGCTCGATCCGATACTCGCACCTCTGACTGCGCTGCTGCGGCAGGAGGTCGCGAACCGCGTGAACGCGATGCTCGCCGAACCGGAGTCGAAGGAAAGCCGCATCACCGATGTCGGCGCCGCGATCGACGACACCGAACCCAAGATTCCGTCGCGGCTGACGTTCATCAGCTACGCAGAGTTCGGTAAGCGCTTCATGCAGAAGGCCGTCACGGTGGACAAGCTCATCGAAGGCACCGCCGACATGGAGGGCGACACGATCGACATCGAGCCGTTGAAGGCCGGCCCGAAGGACATGGCGACGGTGACCGCGCGTGGCGTCATGCGCAAGCCCGCGGTCAAGCTTCGCGGGGGGCAGGACCACGCCTTCGATCTCTTGATTCCGATCGATCTCGACCTGAATGTGGCGGTGGGAAGCAAAGACAACAAGTACCAAGCCGAGATCGACATTCCGCTCGTGCTCACGCCGCGCGGCGCCGACCCGCTGCTGCTCGTCCTCGACGTCCCGGCCCCGAGCGCGGACTCGATCAAGGTCGACCTCGAGGCGCAGGGTCTTCGGGCCAAGATGCTCGGTGCGGTAGGCGGAATCCGGGCGCAGTTGCAGCAGCAGGTCGCCGAATCGGTCGCTGAGCGCGTGGTGGACCAGAGCGGCCGGACGTTCGACATCGGCGAACGGATCGATAACGCCTGACCTGCCGTTTTGTGTGGGGAGTTTGTTGCGACTCGGCCACGTGACTGCATTGTGATTCCAACTCCCCGCGTGGCGAATTGCCGCGCGACCATCATTCCAATGGGAAACCAGGTGACTATTGGGATGGGTGGGAACGATGGGTCTCGAGCGGATACCGCTCTCCAGGCGGAACGTGCTCCGGTACCTCGCAACAGGTGGTCTGGCCGGCGGTGCCACCATTGCCGCAGCTTCGGTGGCCAACGCAACCGGCCTCGGCTCGCTCGAGAGTCTCTTCGGGACCACTGAATCGTCGCCTTCCGCCGCTTCGACCCCGCCGGCGCCGGTGTCTGCCCCGGCAGCTCCTGCCGTTCCCGCCGAAGATCCCGCGCCGGCCCCTCCGTCGTCGAATGACGTCGGGGGCGACCTCATCGACTACGCCGGTGGTGTTCCGTCGGCTGCCGCGATCGCCGCGGCCGGTTTCAAGGGTGCGATCCGCTACGTGTCCGACCGTCGCCCCGGCGCGGAGTGGATGGTCGGAAAGCCGATGCTCCAGACCGAAGCGCAGGCACTACAGGCGGCCGGACTCGCGGTCGTGTCGTGCTACCAGTTCGGCAAAGGGGACACCTCCGACTGGCGCGGCGGGTACGACGCCGGCATCAAGCACGCCAAGCGCGGACTGGAACTTCATCTCGCGGCCGGTGGTCCGAAGAACAAGCCGATCTACATGAGCATCGACGACAACCCGACGTTCGACGAGTTCGAAACGCTCATCGCGCCCTTCCTGAAGGGCTGCCAGGAGGTGCTCGGTAAGAACCTCACCGGCGTCTACGCGAATGCTCCGACCATCGGCTGGGCCGCGGACGCCGGCTTCGGCACGTACTTCTGGCAGCACAACTGGGGCTCGAACGGGGTTGTCCACCCGGCTGCGCACATCCATCAGTACGAGATCGACAAGTTCACCGTCGATGGGGTGGGCGTCGACCGGAACAAGATTCTCAAGGCGGATTACGGGCGCTGGTAGACGTACGCCGAATCGCTGACGGCGATTGACCGAACCACCTCTTTGCTGACCTGGTCAGCGCACTTTGTTCGGTGTAGCCGACGATACCGGCGATCTGTCCGAGGGGAACGTCGGTGTCGCGCAGATATCGTTCGGCTTCCTGTCGGCGCACATCGTCCACCAGTTGGTCGAATGTGGTGCCGCGAGCCTCGAGATGGCGCTGCAGGGTTCGTGGGTGCAGCGCGAGGTGGGAGGCCACCAGATCGCGGGTCAGGCGCCCGGTCGGCAGGATGCGTCGAATGAGTTGCCGCACCGGCTCGACCGCGCTGGCGCCGGCGGGCCTCGCGATCGTGTTCAGGTACTCGCGCACGACGTCGTGGACCGCAGCATCGGCAGCCAACGGGCGGGACAGTAGAACGCGGGGGAACAGGAGCCCGTGGGCGAGCTTGCCGAACGAAACCGGGCAGCCGAAATATCGCTCATAGTCCCGTACCGGCCCGAGCGGCTGGTGCCGGAACTGGACTTCGGCGGGGGTGAACTCCGCTCCGGCGAACAGGCGGAGGGTTCGAAGCGCGACGCCGATGCTCAACTCCGCTGACTGCGCGTGCGGTGGCACGCGTTGGTCCACGATGCGCCATTCGAGTAGTGCGTTTCGGGTCGTGGCCTGTGGATCGATCGTGACCGACACCGATCCGCTGTACACGGACATGTATTGCTCGATCGCCGCCAATGCGGCGCCGACAGTGGCGGCGGTGCGGGCAGCGACACCTACCGGGCCGAGGACTTCGATGCCCTGTCGCAGCGCCAATCGCCGGCCGAAATCGGGCGTCCTCGTCGCCGATGCCGCCGCTTCGAGGACCGCCATCACCGCCCGAGATCCGATGAAACGGTCCTGATCTCCGACGGCCTCGACTGGCACGCTCGCCTCTCGAAGCAGTCGGTCAGGGTCAGCGCCGAGGTCGCGGACGAGTTCCCGGAAGCCCAGGAGCGAGGTTCCGCGAATGAACGACATGTCTTGAAGTGTTAAAAGTGTGTCTCCTGCTGTCAAGACCTAGCGGTGGTTTCCGAGCAGAATTTTCGGTATCACCCCACCGACCGAAAGGCCACCGATCATGACCGCCACCGCATCCCCCGAGATGGTCACCACCCGCGCCGGCGTCCCGCTGCCCGTCGTCGCACTCCCGCAGGGAGAATTGCTGACCGTCAACATCGCCGACATCCCGCTTCTCGAGAACGCCCTCGGACCCGGGCTGAGCTTCCAGCCGTTGCGCCTCGACACCGAACGCAGTGAGTACGTCATCCTCGCTCGGATGGCCCCGGGCGTTGGCCTGCAGATCCACTACCACACGGGTCCGGCGCAGGTGTACACGCTGGCCGGCCGCTGGATGTACGTCGAGTACCCCGACCAGCCGCAGACTGCCGGCTCCTACCTGTACGAGCCGGGCGGCTCGGTCCACACATTCATGACGCCCGAAGACAACACCGAGGACACCGTCGCGCTCATCTGGGTGAGCGGCGCGAACGTCAACTTCAACGAGGACGGCACCTTCCACTCGGTGCTCGACACGGTCTCGCTGCAGTACCTCGCCGAAGCCGTCTCCGCGGCCCAGGGCACCAGCCTCTCCTACATCGGAGGCGGCGCCGCTGGCGTCGTGAAGTCCTGATGCGACAGCTCACCAGCCTCGATGCGCAGTTCCTCGCTTTCGAGGACGGCCGGACGCACGGACACGTCAGTGTCTTGGGCACCTACGCCCCGATGACCGCGCACGGCCGTTCCCTCAGCGCTGAGGTGATCATCGAACTCGTCACCGAACGGCTGCCGCTGCTGCCGCCGTTCCGGTGGCGCCTCGCCCGGGTCCCCTTCGAACTGGACCACCCCTACTGGGAGGACGCCGACGATGTGGACGTGGCGGACCACGTGCACACCGCGACCCTTCCGACCGGCGACGACCGGGCGCTGGCTGAGCTTGTCGCCCAGCTTGTTGCGCAGCCGCTGGACCGCCCGCACGGCCGGCGCGGCCCTGCGGTTCGGTGCGTCTCCGCTGCTCCGGCCGGCCGTCAATGTCGCGATTTCCAACGTGCCCGGTTCTCCCACGACACTGTTCTGTGCCGGCGCCGAACAGCGGATGCAGTACCCGGTCTCCGGTGTCATGCATGGGATCGGCCTGAACATCACGGTGTTCAGCTATCGGGATACCCTCGGGATCGGGATTGTGGCCGACCGCGGCCAGCTCGACGACGCGTGGCCACTCCTCGGCGCCATCCAGGATGCGTTGTCGGAACTCACCGGCCTGCTGCCTGACATGTGAATCGTCACATTGACGTTCCGCCTGTGCCTACTACGCTGTGTCGTATAGGGCGGGCGTCAGTCCCGTCGACCGACGAACCTTCAACGGTGAAGGAGGGGTCGCGTGACTTCACTCGACGTCGCCCGGTGGCAATTCGGCATCACGACCGTCTATCACTTCATCTTCGTACCGCTGACGATCGGCCTCGCGCCGCTCGTCGCGTCCTTCCAGACTGCCTGGGTCATCACCGGAAACGAACGGTGGTACCGCCTCACGAAGTTCTTCGGAAAGCTGCTGCTCATCAACTTCGCGATCGGCGTCGCGACCGGAATCGTGCAGGAATTCCAGTTCGGGATGAACTGGAGCGAGTACTCGAAGTTCATCGGAGACGTCTTCGGTGCACCGCTGGCGCTCGAGGGAATCGTCGCGTTCTTCCTCGAATCGACGTTCCTCGGACTGTGGATCTTCGGCTGGGATCGACTCCCGAAACTCGTGCACCTGGGCACGATCTGGATGGTCGCGATCGGCGTCAACGCCTCGGCGTTCTTCATCATCGCCGCGAACTCGTTCATGCAGCATCCGGTCGGCGCGACGTTCGACCCGGAGCGCGGGCGTCCGGTGCTCACCGACATCTGGGCGCTGCTGACGAACAACACTGCACTCGCGGCGTTCCCACACGCTGTCGCGGGCGCATTCTTCACGGCGGGCACGTTCATCGCGGGTATCGCGGGTTGGTGGTTGGTCAAGACCGCGCGCAGTGGACAGACCGAAGATCTTGGCTTGTGGCGCAAGGCATCCCGCATTGGGATGGTGGTCATCGCCGTCTCGGGGATCGCGCTGGTTCTCACCGGTGACATTCAGGGCAAGCTCATGTTCAAGCAGCAGCCTATGAAGATGGCCTCTGCCGAATCGCTGTGCCACGGCGGCGTTGACCCCGACTTCTCGGTCCTGACCATCGGAACGCACAACAATTGCGACAGCGTCATCCACCTCGTCGAGGTGCCCGGCGTGCTGTCGTGGCTGGCCGAGGGGCAGTTCTCCGGCGTCGAACTCGGGGGAGTCGTCGACCTGCAGGAGAAGTACCAGCTCAAATTCGGCCCCGGCGACTACCGCCCGAACCTCTTCGTCACGTACTGGTCGTTCCGCGTGATGATGGGGATGGCCGCGCTATCGGCGGCGCTGTCCCTCGCGGGGTTGTGGCTCACGCGCGGCGGACGGAATCCGGATCAGAAATGGTTCGCGTGGCTGTCGCTGGCCGCGATCCCGGCACCGTTCCTCGGCAATATCGCCGGCTGGGTCTTCACCGAGATGGGTCGCCAACCGTGGGTTGTCGCGCCCAACCCGGACGGCGATCCACGCATCCGGTTGATGGTGCAGGACGCCGTTTCGGGCCACCCGACGACGACCGTGGTGGTGTCACTGGTGACGTTCACGCTGCTCTACGCGGTTCTCGCGGCCCTCTGGGCAGGTCTCATGCGGCGCTACGTCCTCGAGGGAGCGCGCGAGAAGCCGCACGTGCACGAAGACGACCACGAACTCCTCTCGTTCGCGTACTAGGAGGACACCATGACACTCCCTGAACTGTGGTTCATCGCTGTCGCGGTGCTGTTCACCGGCTATTTCGTCCTCGAGGGCTTCGACTTCGGCGTCGGCATGCTGTTCCCGGTGCTCGGGCGGACCGATAATCGGCGACGCGTGCTGCTCAACACCATCGGACCCGTGTGGGACGGGAACGAGGTGTGGCTCATCACCGCCGTCGGCGCGATGTTCGCGGCGTTCCCGGCCTGGTACGCCACGATGTTCTCCGGGTTCTACCTGCTCATGCTGATGATCCTGGTGTCGCTCATCGTGCGCGTCGTGTCCATCGAGTGGCGCGGCAAGATCAACGACCCGGCGTGGCGCCGGATGTGCGACGTCGGGATCATGACCGGGTCGTTCGTCCCGTCGTTCCTGTGGGGCGTCATCTTCAGCAACATCGTCGCCGGTCTCGCCATCGACAAGACCGGGTACGTGACATCGGGATTCTCCGACCTGTTCAACGGCTACGCGATGCTCGGCGGACTTGCGACGCTCGCACTGTTCTTCCTGCACGGGGCCGTGTTCGTGGCGCTCAAGTCGGCTGGTGAGGTGAGCGACGACGCACGTGCACTCGTCCAACGGTTCACCGTGGTGCCGATCCTGCTCGTCGCCGGCTTCAGTATCTGGACCCAGGTCGACTTCGGGAAAGAATGGACCTCCGCCGTCGCCGGCGGGATCATCGCTGCGCTCGTCGTTGCGTGGCTGTTGACGGGGACCGGACGCGACGGTTGGGCCTTCGCCTTCACGACCGTCAGCGTCGCCGGCCTCGGAGTCCTGCTGTTCGGATCGCTGTTCCCGAACGTTCTGCCGTCGACGATCGATCCCGAGTTCACGCTCACGATCGCCAACGCGGCCTCGAGTCACTACACCCTCAAGATCGTCGGCTGGTTAGCCCTCATCTTCGGCCCGATCGTTCTGCTGTATCAGGGCTGGACCTACTGGGTCTTCCGCAAACGAATTGCGGTCGAACAGATTCCGCCATCCATCGGGCTCAGCCTCCGACGATGAGCACCACGACCCGCGGCCCGATCGACCTTGGCCTGGTGCGCGAATCCGCGCGGACCAGGCGGCACATCGCGTCGACAATCGCGTTGACGACGGGTTCAGCGGTCGCGATCGTCGCTGGTGCGGTGTGCATCGGGACCGTCCTCGCCGGAGTCATCACCGGCGACGGTTTTGCGCCGTGGGGGCTTGGCGGACTGGCTGTTGCGGTCCTGATCGATGCGATGTGCACGTGGCTGCGTGAACGGTACGGGCACCGCGCTGCCGATGAGATCGTCACGGACCTGGAAATGGACGTGCTGTCGTCCGTGTCGAAGCGCCGGGGCCGGCCGGACGACGACGCCTCGCACGACGCATTCGTCCTGGTCACGCGCACGTTGACCGACCTGCGCGTGTATCTCGCGGAGTACGTTCCGGCGCTCGGCGCGGCGCTGACCGTGCCGCCGATCGTCCTCGCCGTGATCGCGTACTTCGACCTCACTTCTGCGGTCATCGTCGTCGTGACGATCCCGTTCGTCCCGCTCTTCATGATCCTCATCGGATTGCTGAGCAAGGATCGGGCGGCCGCTACGCTCGCCAAGCTCACGCGCCAGTCCGCGGAGATGCTCGACGTGCTCGAAGGTCTGCCGACCCTGAGGGCCCTCGGCCGCGAGCGGGGACTCGAAACGCAGCTGCGCCAAACCGGGGACAGGTACCGACACACCGCGCTCGGAGCTCTTCGGATCGCGTTCCTGTCGTCGCTCGTGCTCGAGTTCATCGCAACCTTGAGCGTGGCCCTGGTGGCCGTGAGCATCGGATTGCGGCTCGTGTTCGGCGACATGCCACTCGCCGCGGGCATCATCGCACTGATCCTCGCGCCGCATGTTTACGGCCCGATCCGGACCGTTGGTGCGAAGTTTCATGCGGCTGAAGACGGCGTCGCCGCGCTGAATCGAGCACGAGACCTGCTCGAATCCGAGCCGTCCGCCAGCGTGCCCCTCAACCTGACCGCAACGATTCGGGCCGGTCAGATCACCGCGCTCGTGGGACCGAACGGCAGTGGAAAGTCGACGGCGTTGCTGGCGATGCTCGGTCTGGTCACGCCCACATCAGGCACGGTCACGATCGAAGGTGCGGCTGCGGACACCGAGACGCTCTGGCAGCAGGTGGCTTGGCTCCCGCAGCATCCCGCGATCGTGCCTGGAAACCTGCGCGACAATCTCCGGCTGTCGGGCCTTCACGACGTCGATGACGACGTCCTTCGCGCTTGTGCCGCAACCGGATTCGACGAAGTCCTCGCGAGCCTTCCGGACGGTTGGGACACCCATGTCGGCGCTCGCGGCGAAGGGCTGTCGCGCGGCCAGCAACAGCGTCTCGCGCTCACGCGCGTCCTGGCGAGCCCGCGCGAGGTTCTCCTGCTCGACGAGCCGACCGCCCACCTCGACGCGGCGGCGGAGGAGCGCGTCATCGCCGCGATCCGAGAACGCGCACAACGCGGGGACACCGTCGTTGTCGTAGCCCATCACCCGGCGCTCATTGCCGCCGCTGATTCGATCGTTGAAGTCCATGCTGGCGAATGACCCGTTGTGGCGTGCTCTCCGTCTCGCGACTCCCGCGAGGCGCAAGATCCTGTTCGCCATCGTGCTCGGCGTCGCGGCCTCCGGTAGTGCCCTCGCGCTGAGTGCGACATCGGCCTGGCTCATCGCGCGGGCGTGGGAGATGCCGCCGGTACTCATGTTGTCGGTGGCGGTCGTCAGCGTGCGCGCGCTCGGAATCTCGCGTGGGGTACTGCGGTATCTCGAACGGTTGTCGACGCACGATGCCGCGCTCGACGGCACAACGAATGCGCGAGTGTCGATCTACCGGCAACTCTCCGTTGGTGACCCAGAGGTCGTGAGCCGCACCCGTCGAGGCGAACTGCTCATGCGAACAGGTGCGGATGTCGACCGCATCTCCCAGGTTCTCGTCCGCGCGATCGTTCCGGCGACCGTTGCCGTGGTCATGTCGATGGCCGCAGTCACGATCGTGGGGCTGATTTCGGTTCCCGCTGCCGCAGCGCTGGCGATCGCGTTGGTCGTCGCGGTCGTGGCTGCGCCGTGGCTCGCCTCCCGCGGTGCCCGACTGCAGCAGTCTCGAACCGCTGACTGGCGCACCGATTTCGCGGCCTACGCATCGACCGTTCTCGAACACTCTGCAGAGCTGCGAGTGACCGGTCGACTCGATCAGATGCTGGGCGAGGCACGACGGGCTGCTGAGCAAGCTCGACGGGCGAGCGACCGGACGGCGTGGCACGCGGCGCTGTCGTCCGCTTCCATCCCCGTGGCCGCGGGATTTGCGGTCATTGCAGCGCTGCTTGCGGCCATCGGATCGACCGATCTTTCGCCGACGAGTCTTGCCGTCTTGGTGCTTGTCCCGCTGGCGGTGACCGAGATCGCGGGCGCCCTGCCTGCTGCGGCGATCGAACTCGGTCATGCTCGGCGCGCTGCAGTTCGGCTCACGGACCTGCTCGACCGGGCGGCAGCGGGAGGCCAACAAAGAGCGCGGGTCGAGGTGCCGAAGGTCGATGTGACGCCGGGTGGGCGGCTTGCTGTCACCGGACCGAGTGGTTCCGGCAAGACGACCTTGCTGCTGAAGTTGGCCGAGCAGGACCCGTCGGCGGCGTACTTCTCCGAGGACGCTCACCTCTTCCGCACCTCGATTTTCGAGAATCTCCGGGTCTCCAACGGGGCTCTCACCACGGAGAACGCCTGGCACGCGCTGCGATTGGTCGGCCTCGACGATTGGGTGCGCGAGGTCGGGCTCGACCACGTCCTGAGCTCGGGCGAGCGCAGCCTCTCCGCAGGCCAACGCCGACGGCTCCTTCTGGCCCGTGCGTTGGTATCGCCTGCGCAAGTGCTGCTTCTCGACGAGCCGACGGAGAATCTCGACGATGCGAGCGCGCGGCACCTGCTGGAGTGGCTCCTCGACCCAGGCGTCGACCTGCTGGTTCCCGACCGCACGGTCGTGCTGGCGACGCATGCGCCGGTCCCGCCGGGCGTCGACACGGTGGTGGTGGGAACGCCTGCTGACGAATCGATGCTCTCCTGACGGCCTCATCGAAATATGTCGATGACGGAGTCAGGGGAGCACCGAATCGTTTGACCGGAGCGCAGCAGCGGGTCCGCGAGTAGCCTCGCCGACGTGGGTCAAATGAGCGCGAAGCGTCCGGCCGGCGAGGCGCGGACCATGCGGTACCAGGACGTCGTCAACAAGATCACGACGGCGATCCTGAAGTCTCCGTTGGCAAAGGGTCCTGGTCAGGCACTTGTCCTGCTGCATGTCGTCGGGCGCAAGACCGGCCGTCATTTTGACGTTCCCGTGGCGTACGCGCGCGACGGCGATGCGCTCGTGATCGGTACGGCCTTCGCCTGGGCGCGAAACATGCGTACCGGTGAGCCCATCGAAGTCCACTACATGGGCAAGCTGCGGGTCGCCGATGTCGAGGTGCGTTCCGACGTCGATGACGCCATGGCCGACTACGCGATCCTCTGCCGAACGAACAAGCAGTTCGCGAAGTTCAACAACATTCGCCGAGACTCAGACGGGAAGGCACACCCGGACGACCTGCGCGCTGCGTGGGAGCAGGGCGGCCGGGCGTATCGCCTGACCTTGCGCTAGACCCTTACGGAACCTCGACCGTGCCGATCGTCGGCAGGAAGCTGCAGCTGTGCGACTTCTGGCCGGCAGCCTGGGTGGTCAGCGAACCGGAGATGATCGCCAGAACTCGGCCACTGCCGGTGTTGGCCGTTCCACTGAGTGTCGCCGGGCCGTTCGGGTGGTTGATCTTCGCGTCATCGGTCAGCTTGGTCGTTCCGGTCTTCCCGGTGCTGATGTTCACCCAGGTCACTTCCATCGGACTTGACTGGTGAGCGGTCGGCAGCGGAGTTCCCAGTGCGGTGAACACGAAGGCCGTCTGGCCCTTCTTCGGACCGGGAACTGGCAGTTTTGCCGGTCCCGGTACCGCGAGAGCGGTGCCGACCGAGTGTCCGGTCTCGCTGATGCACTTCGGCCCGACGCTGGGGTAGAGGAACTGCGAGATGACGACGCCGTCGGAGGTCGGGATTTTCGGTCCGCCGCCGCCGCTACCGTCGATGAACTTCACGACTGAGGTCAGGACGCTTCCGATCTGCGGTGGCAATGCGGCTGCACTCGCCTTGGCCTGCTCGAGCAGCGACGCCTGAGCATCGGTCCCCGCGGCGGGCGTGGTGAGAAGTCCGATAACCGCAGGCGCGAGCGATGCGATGGCATCGGGCGACAGTACGGATCCGAGGTTGGCTGGCACGGCACTCAAGTCGATTCCGCCGGGTGCGGCCTCCGCCTGACCAGGCAGGGCGAGCACAACGGTGGAGCAGGCGAGAACCGATAGCGCGGCGCGTTTCACTCCCGAGCGTGGCACTGTCTCTTCCTCACTCTGCGTTGGGTACAGGAATTCGTTTGCCGGACTGTATTCCGGAAATCCCTGGTCGCGCGTGCTGAGAAAGGGGTGAGTGACTGAATTGTTTGGCGTCCGATACGGGGACGCAATCGCCCCCGTTTTAATTACTACTGATCGGCCGCGATTTGGTTAATTGTCTGGGCGAAGGCGGTGTCGGACGCCGTCAAGCCGCCCGCAGAGTGCGTGCTGAGCGTGAATGTGACTTTGCGCCAACGGATATCGATGTCCGGATGGTGCTGGGCGGCCTCGGCGGCCTCGGCGACGCGATTCACCAAGGCAATGGCTGCGGGAAAAGTGGAACACGTGAAAGTCCGGGTGATCTCGTTTTCGACGAGGGACCATTCCGGCTCCGCCGTGAGAAATTGTGTGACTTCGGTCTCGGAAAGTAGGTTGGCCATACCCCATCATGTACCTCATGAGCGAAAGTGCGCGAGAGGTCGTTGCGGGGGCGATCGTCCGCTCTGGTCGCCTTCTTCTCGCACAGCGAGTTTCGCCACCGGAGTTTGTGGGCATGTGGGAGTTGCCGGGCGGCAAGGTCGAGTTGGGGGAGTCGCCCGGCCATGCACTCGTGCGTGAATTGCGCGAAGAACTCGGTGTCGACGTGCGAGTCCATGAGCGCGTCGGTGTCGACGTCTGGCTCACCGAATGTCTCGTATTGCGTGCATACCGCGCCGAACTACTTGTCGGAGAACCGATTCCGCACGAACACAGCGCCGTCGCCTGGGTGCGGGCCGAAGAGTTGGCGAGCTACTCGCTCGTTCCGAACGACGAGAAGTGGGTCCCGGACCTGATCAGGCTGCTCGCGCCTTCTTGAGCGCCTTCTTGAGTTCTTTGCCGGTGAGACCTTGGTGAACAGCTTTCTTCATCTTGTGAACAACGAAGGGGCATTTGAGGCAGCGCTTGTCGCTCCTGCAGCATTTCTTCTTGGGCTTGAGGTGCGCAACCTTCTCTACCTTGGTCACAGTGGTTAGCCTACCCTCTCTTCCTCGGTGGAAACATGGGCTGGAAACCCGGGTAAGCTGGTAACTCGTGTCTGTTTCTTTCCGCAACGTCGCCATCGTCGCCCACGTCGACCACGGCAAGACCACCCTCGTCGACGCCATGCTGCGACAGTCCGGGGCCTTCGCTGAGCGTGCTGCGCTCGTCGACCGGGTCATGGACTCCGGCGACCTGGAGCGTGAAAAGGGCATCACGATCCTCGCCAAGAACACCGCGGTGCACCACATCAACGCGGACGGTTCCGAGACTGTCATCAACGTCATCGACACCCCCGGCCACGCCGACTTCGGTGGTGAGGTCGAGCGCGGTCTGTCGATGGTCGACGGTGTCGTGCTGCTCGTCGACGCCTCCGAGGGCCCGCTTCCGCAGACCCGCTTCGTGCTTCGCAAGGCGCTCGCCGCGTCGCTGCCGGTGATCCTGGTCGTCAATAAGACCGACCGTCCGGACGCCCGAATCGCCGAGGTCGTCGAGGAGAGCCACGACCTGTTGCTCGACCTCGCGTCGGACCTCGACGACGAAGCCGCTCACGCCGCCGAGCTCGCGCTCGAGCTGCCGGTGCTCTACGCCTCGGGTCGCGAGGGTAAGGCCTCCAAGCACCAGCCGGAAAACGGCCAGGCACCCGACGCTGAGAACCTCGACGCGCTTTTCGACGTCCTCCTCAGCTACATCCCTGCCCCCAAGGGCGATGCGGCCGCACCGCTGCAGGCGCTCGTCACGAACCTCGACGCGTCACCGTTCCTGGGCCGCCTCGCTCTGGTCCGCATCCACAACGGCACCCTGCGCAAGGGCCAGACCGTCGCCTGGATGACCGCAGACGGCACCAAGAATGTCAAGATCACCGAGCTGCTGAAGACGTTCGGTGTCGAGCGCCAGCCCGCCGAAGAGGCGGTCGCCGGAGACATCGTGGCCGTTGCCGGATTCCCGGACATCATGATCGGTGACACTCTCGCGAGCCCGGAGAACCCGGTCGCGCTGACCCGGATCACGGTGGACGAGCCGGCCATCTCGGTCACGATCGGTATCAACACGTCGCCGCTCGCCGGCCGCAACGGCGGCACCAAGGTGACCGCTCGCCTGGTGAAGGCCCGCCTGGACCAGGAACTGATCGGTAACGTGTCGATTCGCGTCCTGCCGACCGAGCGCCCGGACACCTGGGAGGTGCAGGGCCGTGGTGAGCTCGCACTGGCGATCCTCGTCGAGCAGATGCGCCGCGAGGGCTTCGAGCTGACCGTCGGCAAGCCACAGGTCGTCACTCGCACCATCGACGGCAAGCTGTACGAGCCGTTCGAAGACCTTCAGGTCGACGTCCCGGAGGAATACCTCGGTGCCGTCACGCAGCTCCTCGCGAACCGCAAGGGCCGCATGGTGGGGATGAACAACCACGGCTCGGGTTTGGTCCGCATGGAGTTCATCGTCCCGTCGCGTGGTCTCATTGGCTTCCGTACCGACTTCCTCACCGACACCCGCGGAACGGGTATCAGCAATGCCATCGCGAGCGGCTACGAGCCGTGGGCCGGCGAGATTCGTGCGCGCCACACCGGTTCGCTCGTGTCCGACCGTGCCGGCGCGATCACGCCGTACGCCATGATCCAGCTTGCGGATCGCGGCACGTTCTTCGTCGAGCCGGGTTCGCCGACCTACGAGGGCATGGTTGTCGGAATCAACCCGCGCGCTGAGGATCTCGACGTCAACGTGACGCGTGAGAAGAAGCTCACCAACATGCGCTCCTCGACGAGCGACGTCCTCGAGACGCTTGCGCGGCCGATCACGCTGGGCCTCGAAGGCGCGCTCGAGTTTTGCGCCGAAGACGAGTGTGTCGAGGTGGGCCCGGACGTCATTCGGGTGCGTAAGGTGATTCTCGATGCGACCGAACGTGGACGCGAACGGTCGCGTGCGAAGGCACGAGGGTAATTTGGCGTCGACGGGAGGGGGTGCGCATGCGCGTGTTCCACTCTCGGAGATTGGTCGCCGCCGCCATGGTGACGGCCAGCGCACTGTCGCTGGCCTCCTGCACGGCTAATCCACCGCCGCCGATCCAGGCCGAACCGTCGACATCGACGACGGTGCCGTCCCCGGAGAACAAGAACCGGATCGTCGTCGCGGTTGATGACATCGGTACGGGGATGAACCCACACCTGTTGTCGGATCAGTCGCCGGCGAACGCCGCGGTGGGCTCGCTCGTTTTGCCGAGCCCGTTCCGTCCGGTGCCCGGCGATGCGCCGGGCAGCACGGCGTGGGTTCTCGACAAGAACATGATGGTGTCGGCCGAGGTCACGAGCACCGAACCGTTCACGATCACGTACAAGATCCGCGATGAGGCGCAGTGGTCGGACGGTGCTCCGATCGCCGCCGAGGACTTCCAGTACCTGTGGCAGCAGATGACGACGCAGCCCGGTGCGGTCGATCCGGCGGGCTACCAGCTCATCGACAAGGTCGTGTCCGCGGGCGGCGGCAAGACCGTCAACGTCGTCATGAAGTCGGCGTACCCGGCGTGGCGTGAACTTTTCACGAGCCTGTTGCCGTCGCACCTCGTCAAGGATTCGCCGGGCGGGTTCGAGGAAGGCCTCGCGTCCACGATCCCGGTGTCGGGCGGACTGTTCCATATCAAGTCGGTCGATCGCGGTCGTGGCGAGATCCTCCTCGAGCGCAACGATCGCTTCTGGGACAAGCCGGCCACGCCGGACCAGATCCTCATTCGGCGGTCGGGCAACGCGCCGCAGCTCGCCGAGTCGATGCGGTCGGACGACGCCCAGATGGCGCTTGTTCACGTGAGCAACGCGGTGCAGGCCCAGCTGCAGGCGATCGAGGGCGTCAACGCGAAGCAGATCTACCAGCCTCGCCGACTACAACTCGTCCTGAACGGCCGCGTCCCGAAGCTCGCCGATGTGCGAGTGCGGGCTGGTGTTCTGGGTCTGCTCGATCCCGGGTTGCTCGCCACCGTCGCGATGGACACCGGCGCATTCGTCGAACCGGCCCGTGCACAGATCCTGTCGCCCTCGGACCCGGGTTATGCACCGACCGCGCCACCGCCGATGTCGGGCGGCGATGCCCTCGGGCTACTCGCGGCCGGAGGTTTCCCGAAGTCGAAGCCGTTGGCTCTGCGCATCGGTGTTCCGGAGAACGACACGGTCGCCTTCGCCGTGGCGTCGACGGCTGCCGATCAGCTGCGTGCGGCAGGCCTGCAGGTGACCGTCGACAGCATCGCCGGGCGCGAGTTGTACGGCACGATCCTGCTCAACGGCGAAGTCGACATCATTGTGGGCTGGGAACGTGCGGGTACGGACGCTGCGACGACGCTGGCATCCCGCTTCGCGTGCCCCGCACCGTCCACCGCCACGACCAGCATCAAGCCCACGACGCCGACCACCACCAAGGCGTCGGAGGAGTCGACGACCGCGGTCGCGACGAACCTCAGCGGCATCTGCGACAAGGCCATGCAGGACGAGATCGCGGGCGCTATCGACGGCGACCCCGCCATCAACACCGTCCTCGCGGCGCTCGAGCCGAAGCTGTGGGCGCTGTCCGCGGTACTGCCGATCGTGCAGGACCAGACGATGGCGGTCATCGGACCGGGCGTGACTGGAGCGACCCTCAACGGTGCCCTTCCGGTCGGTATCTTCGCCGACGCCGAGAAGTGGGCAAAAAAGACTCCGTGAGTGATCCGATCTCGTGAGCAAGAAATTACTCTTCGTCCACGCCCACCCTGATGACGAGTCGATTCTGACCGGCGGCACGATCGCGCTGCACACGTCCCGCGGCGACGAGGTGCTCGTGGTGACGTGCACCTTGGGCGAAGAAGGCGAGGTCATCGGCTCGACGTGGGCGGGGCTGGTCGCCGGGGTAGCGGACCAACTCGGCGGGTACCGGATTGCGGAGCTTTCGAAAGCGCTTGCTGCGCTCGGCGTTTCCGAGCCTCGGTTTCTGGGAGGCGCAGGTCGTTGGCGGGATTCCGGGATGGCCGGTACGCCGTCGGCGGAACACCCGCGCGCTTTCATCAATGCTTATCGCCCGGAGGTCGTCAGCGAGCTCGTTCGGGTGATCAACGAGTTCCGGCCAGACGTCGTCGTCGGTTACGACCCGGAGGGCGGCTACGGACACCCGGACCACATTCAGGTCCATGCGGTGACAACCGCGGCAGTCGAGGCGGCGACGTGGCGCACATCGAGGTTCTATTGGGCGGTCGCGTCGCGGGATGCCGTCGAAGCCGGGGTTGCTGCGATGGGCGAGCTACCGGACGGCTGGAACCGACCTCGGCCGGGGGAGTTGGCCGCGATGGATTCATCGCGCGTGACGACCGAAATCGACATCACGCCAGTACTCGACGCGAAGCGGGCCGCGCTGGCTGCGCACGCCACGCAGGTGATGGTGGCGGACGGCCTGTTCGCGCTGTCGAACAACGTCGCGCAGCCGCTGCTGGCCTCCGAGTTCTTCGTTTTGGTGAGTGGGGACGCCGACGGCCTGGTGTCGGAGCTGTGATGCGTTGGATCGGTCCGCTGACCTTGCTGTTTCTGACGATCGACGGATTCGTCAGCTGTGTCGTCGAGGCGCTCTACCTGCCGTCCTACATCGGTTCCATCCCGTTCCCGATCAGCGTGCTGTTCGCCGCCGTCGGAAACATCGTCCTCATGTGGGCGGCGTCGAAAGTGAACCCGCGCCCGCTCGTCGCGTTCCTGCCGGTGATCGCGTGGACGTTTGCGATGGTGATCATGCTGGCGGGCGGTCACGGCGGTGACTTCATTCTGTGGGCCGGTTGGCAGACGATCGCATTCTGTGTCGGTGGCCTGCTGCCGCCGTTGATTTTCAGTGCGTTGCGCCCGATTCCAGACCAGCGGCCCGCGCCGCCTGCACCAGCACCGACTCCAGCATCGCGGGCGTCAGGCGGCCGGTGAACGTGTTCTGCTGGCTCACGTGGTAACAGCCGAACAGTTCGATTTCTCGTCCTGACTTCGCCAGCGCAAGACGGGTGCCATGGCCGAACGTAGTCCGGGGGACAGGTACTGACCAGCCGGAACGCGACAGCACCGCGAGAAGCGCGTTCCAGCCGAAGGCGCCGAGCACGACCACGGACCGGACCTCGGTGAGCACATCGAACTCCTTGTCCAACCACGCGCCGCAGGTGATCCGTTCGGTCGGTGTCGGCTTGTTGTCCGGTGGCGCGCAGTGCACCGGCGCCGTGATTCGGGTGCCGAAGAGTTCGAGTCCGTCACCGATATGCGTCGCGGTCGGCTGGCTCGCCAGCCCGACAGCGTGCAGGGCAGCGTAGAGAACGTCCCCGCTCCGGTCGCCGGTGAACATTCGCCCGGTCCGGTTCGCGCCGTGCGCGGCCGGTGCCAGGCCGACGATGAGCAGTCGGGCGTCCGCCGGGCCGAAACCGGGAACCGGCCGGCCCCAATAGGTTTCATTACGGAAAGCGGCTCGCTTCACGCGGGCCACCTCTTCCCGCCAGGCGACGAGACGAGGGCAGCGACGGCA
>JAJFUQ010000127.1 GCA_021372355.1 Nocardiaceae bacterium
GCCGTCGTAGATCATGAACGCGATATAGAACGCAACGGCGATGCCGAGTGCGCTTGCAATCTGACTACCTACTCCAGATCTAACGTTCACAGACAGTCTCCTTGAGCGACTAGAACCACTTATGGGTAGGACGATAGCTGCATGTGGGGCGGTCAGCCGCTGCGCGTCTGATTACCGTGCGCTGCGCGCCCGGCGTGACCTGGCTGACGGCCCGGCGCGCACAGTCCGGCGTTCTCCGCTAGCGCTCCGAACACCGGCCCGTGCTCACGGTCCGTCCGCTCAGGTCACCTCGTGGTCTGGCTGCTCCTCGTCCTGAGCGGATCGTTCCTCACCACGCATCCGCTGACAGACCACGAGAGCGAGCTATACCCTAGAGTTACTCCGTTGCTGCGCAACGTTCGTCTCTAGGGTCGCTCGCCCGTGTTCGCTGCGCTCGCTACGGGGCCTGTTCACTTCGTTCACAGGGAGGTCGACGTGACTGTCGACGAAGACGACGCCATGCTCAGAGGGATCGAGGCCGAGGCGGTGCGCGACTATCGGCGCGCTGAGTCCGCGCGCCGTCGCGGTGTCGACAAGCGCACCCGGGTGGTCGCGGTGCGCTTTACCGATGCAGAGTTCGAGGACCTCGAACGCACTGCGTTGGGGGACAACTACCGCCAGTTGGGTGCGTGGATTCGCGAGGTCCCGGTGCGGTTGATGCTCGATGTGCGGCGCAAGCGGCGCAGTGCTGAGCGCGCGGCCCGTGGGGAATCGGCCGGCACTTCCGGCGGATCGTCGGTGCCGGCCGAAAGTGCCGGCGGATCGACGGCGGGTGCGTTGTCGGTGGAGCAGTGGCAGTTGGTCCACGATTTGCGGGTGGAGCTGTCGAAGGTCGGCAACAACGTGAACCAGATAGCGCGGGGTCTGCACGGCGAGGCCAAGCCGATGGACGAGCGGCGATACGCGCGAGCGCTCGAGGTGACCACTGAGCACATGGACGCCACGCGCCGCGAGGTCGCGCGGCTGTACGAGCTGCTGGCTCGGTTGGAAGAGCGGTGATCGCCAAGATCACCCGAGGGTCGGACGCGGCGGGTCTGGCCCGGTATCTGCATGGGCCTGGCCGATCGAACGAGCACGTCTATGTGCGCGGTGGCCGGACGTACTCGGGTGGTCTGGTGATCGGTGGGACGGTGCCGGTGGTCGATGACCGCGACGGCAGCGGGTGGGCGCGCGCGTTCACGTTGGCGCACGAGCAGCGTCCGCGCGTGCGCAAGAACGTCTGGCAGTGCTCACTACGTACCCACGCCGACGATCGTCGATTGAGCGATGACGAGTGGAACCAGGTAGCCGATCAGCTCGCGGAGCGTCTCGGGTTCGCTGAGCACCCGTACGTCGTGGTGCGTCACGCCGACGATCACGTGCACCTCGCGGTCTCGCGGGTAGCCGACGACGGGAAGGTGTGGAAGGGCGCGCACGACTTCCGCGCAGTGCGCCCGGTGATGCGCGAGGCCGAGCAGCGCTACGGACTGACCGATGTCCCCGACCACCAGCAGGCACCAGCACCCAAGACCGGGCTGACTCAGGGCGAAGAACGCCGCGCACGCCGCACCGGCCAGACACCGGTCCGCGCCGACTTGGCGATGAACGTTCGTGCCGCCGTCGACGTCGCCGCCGGATCAGGACG
>JAJFUQ010000153.1 GCA_021372355.1 Nocardiaceae bacterium
TACGGCGCGTTCGTTTCGATGAGGTCTGCCGACTTGCCGACGTTCTTGACGTGGGACAGAGCCAGCCTGATTTTGTCGTTTTCGATGCGGACGTTCTTGCCCGACTTATTCACCGATGGGACTAGAACGCCGATGTTTCGATTGCGAGCGTAGTTGACGTACCTGACCATGTCGGAGCGCTGGCCTGGGTCGGCGCTCGTGGACGCGTTGTTGATGAGCGCCGCAAGGTACTCAGTTTGGAAGTTGAACTTGAGCCAGAATTCAACGGAACTTATCACCGCATACTCCAGCGCGTGAGAATTACTAACCGCAATCCCATTCGCATAAAACACATGCGCTTGGCTGTCAACAGTGATGTCGCGGGTCTCCAGGAGCTGCGAGAGCCCCCACAGCGAGAAGGGGTTCGAGAAGATTCCCCAGATGTCGCTTTCACCGGTGTGCGCCGACGAGAACGACATCGAGTAGCCCCACAACACGTAGATGACGCTGACGACGCCCAGGGCGCCGAACGACATCATCATCATGTTCAAAACGGCCCTCGAACGGGACAGGCCTCCGTAGAAGAACGCAAGACCTGGCGTCATCAGAAGAACCAGCGCGGAGCTGATCAGAATCCATGCGGTATCACCAGAGTCGAACGCCGAGAATGACGAATCAGGCAGTGCTAAAACCACTTATTACCCTCCTTTGAACACGCCGAGCATTCGACGTCATGGTCAAAGACTCAGGGGTGGAAGTTTCGTCCAAGGTTCTCGGCTGTTTCCACCCGGTTAACCATGATCGTCGGTTTGTTGCATCTGTGTTTCCTAATGCACAAGCGTCCCGTCGAACGCACGTGAGACATGCAGGTAGAGGGATATTTCGCCACGAAAACGGACATCGCTTGAGAATTGGTGTGATTCACGCCAAGTAAGATCAGCTAACCGGCCCGTTCCGCGATCTTCAGCGGTGTGACGGGCAGACCCTGCGCAAACGCTCGCTCGACAATAGCGAGTACATCGATACGCAAATTCTCGGCAATCGCCGGGCTGTGAACCACTCGATTGAAATACGTGACGACGCTCTCGGCGACCACATTATTGATCTTGCTGACCCAGGCCACAAGGCGAGACGGGATATCCAGCGGTACGACCAGCGCCTCGACGTCTTCGCGACGCACGGTTTCGACATCGACGATCACAAAGCCCGGACTTTCCAGAAGCAGGCGCAGACGCGTGTGGGCGATCACCCGGATTTGATACTCGACCTTGGCCGGCACCATGCCCGCACCGCGCAAAGCGACCTTCACGCGGAGGGCGACCGGGACGGTCAGATTGACGTCCCAATGCGGGTCATCACTACAGCGCGCACGCACGGTACCGGGAACGCCGCGAGCAGATGCGACCGCCAGCCCGACGGGGCCGACCGGTGTCGGGTCGACGGTGAAGCTGTCACCCAGGACCTGATTGACCATTCGGGCGACCCGCTCGGGGGCCATCGCCGCACTGAGGATCGACCGTGCGAAGTCCGAGTGCGACATTTGTGCTGACGCCATCCAGCTCTCCATTCCACACCGTTGTGGGATGGAGCGAAAATACCCCGGACGTGGTGTCCCTACACGCCAGACCCGCGCATCCGTTATCGACTCTCAGCCGAGCAATGCGTCCACGAATGCCGACGGCTCGAACGGCGCCAGATCGTCCGCACCTTCGCCGAGGCCGACGAGCTTCACCGGCACGCCGAGTTCGTGCTGGACCTGGAACACGATGCCGCCCTTGGCGGTGCCGTCGAGCTTGGTCAGCACGACGCCGGAGATATCGACGACGTCGGCGAACACGCGCGCCTGCATGAGGCCGTTCTGACCGATCGTGGCGTCGAGGACGAGAAGTACCTCGTCGACGATCGCGCGCTTCTCGATGACGCGCTTGACCTTGCCGAGTTCGTCCATGAGCCCGGTCTTCGTGTGCAGTCGACCGGCGGTGTCGATGAGGACGCAGTCGACGCCCTGCTCGATGCCCTTGGTGACCGCGTCGTACGCGATCGCGGCGGGGTCGCCACCCTCCTTGCCGCGAACGGTGTCGGCACCGACGCGTTCGCCCCAGGTCTGCAGCTGGTCGGCTGCAGCGGCCCGGAAGGTGTCCGCGGCACCGAGAAGGACCCGGCGGCCATCGGCCACGAGGACGCGCGCCAGCTTGCCCGTGGTCGTCGTCTTTCCCGTGCCGTTGACACCGACGACGAGCACGATCGACGGATGATCCGCGTGCGGGAGCGCGCGAACCGCGCGGTCGAGCTCGGGGTGCAGCGCCTCGACCAAGACCTCCTTGAGGAGCGCGCGAGCCTGCGCCGAGTTGCGTACGCCGCGGGCGGCCATCTGCTCGCGCAGCTTCTCGACCACCTGCATCGTCACTGCGGTACCGAGGTCGGCGATGAGAAGGGTGTCTTCGACTTCCTCCCACGAGTCCTCGTCGAGGTCGCCACCACCGAGAAGTCCGAGGAGGCTCTTTCCGACCGCGTTCTGCGAACGCGAGAGGCGACCGCGCAGACGGTCGAGGCGACCATCGGTGGGCTCGATCTCCTCGATGGCGGGAGCGGTGTCGATCTCCGCGGGCACCACCGGCGTCGTGGTCGGCGCGACCGGCTCACCGAGTTCTTCGAGCGTGATCTCGTGGATCTCACGCTTGTGCTCGACGGGAGCCTTGTGCTCGACCGGGGCCGTCGGCGCAACGGGAGCTTCCGGCTCTACCGGAGTCTCGACGACCGCTTCGGGTTCGAGAGGAACCTCGACAACCGGCTCGGGTTCCGGCCTCCGCTTCGGCAGCGTGGCGGTACCGGACCCCTCGCTGAACGAGAAGCCACCGCCCGGCTGGTACTTCGCGGGCTTCTCGATCTCGGGCTTCTCCGGCGCGACCAGAGAGATCCGGCTCTTTCGGTAGCGGACGAACCCGACGATGAGCACCGTCAGGAGCGCCGCGACGACGACAGCGATGATCAGCCACGTTTGCGTTGTCACGTCCGCTATCCAACCATCCCGTCAGATTGCGGGCCCGTTCACACCCGTTCCTCGCGCGCGAGCCGCTGCGAGATGACGGTCGTGATGCCGTCGCCGCGCATCGAGACGCCGTACAGCGCATCGGCGACTTCCATCGTCGGCTTCTGGTGCGTGATGACGATGAGCTGCGATTTCTCGCGCAGTTGCTCGAAGAGGGCGATCAGGCGGCGCAGGTTCGTGTCGTCGAGTGCGGCTTCGACCTCGTCCATGACATAGAACGGCGACGGCCGGGCACGGAAGATCGCGACGAGGAACGCCACGGCGGTCAGGGACTTCTCGCCACCGGACAACAGGGACAGCCGCTTGACCTTCTTGCCCGGCGGCCGAGCCTCGACCTCGATGCCGGTCGTGAGCATGTCACTCGGGTCGGTGAGCACGAGCCGGCCTTCGCCGCCAGGAAACAGCGTCGTGAAGACGGTCCCGAACTCGCTCTCGACATCCGCGTACGCCTCGGTGAACAGCTGCAGAATCCGCGCATCGACGTCACTGACGACGTCGAGCAGGTCCTTGCGCGCCTTCTTCACGTCCTCGAGCTGGGTGGACAGGAAGTTATACCGCTCTTCGAGGGCCGCGAACTCCTCGAGGGCGAGCGGGTTCACCTTGCCGAGCACCTGCAGGTCCGCAGCTGCGCGTTTGGCACGGCGTTCCTGCTCCGCGCGGTTGAACTTCATCGGCTGCGGAGCCGAGACGATCTCTCCCCTCTCCTTCGCCGCCTCGTACTCGGCGATCTCGAGCGCAGTCGGGGGCAGTGCGACGTCCGGGCCGTACTCGGCGAGCAGATCGTCCAGCCCGATCCCGAACTGGTCGGAGATCGACGACTCGAGCGTCTCGACCCGCAGAGCGATCTGTGTGCGTGCGAGTTCGTCGCGGTGTGCGGAGTCCGTGAGCGCGGCTCGGCGGGAGGTCAGCGTCGACACCAGCTTCTCGGCATCGGAATGCAACCTGGTCAGCTCGGCGCGTTTCGCGGCGAGCACGTCGCGTTCGCGAGTCGCGGAGGCCAGCAACGCCGACACCCGCGCGGCGAGCTGACCGCCGAAATCCACGACTGCCTGCGCCGATTCGGCCGCGGCACGACGGGATCGCTGGGCGTGCTCGGCGCGGGACCGAGCCGCACGTTCGGCGTGCGCCTGCCGACGCAGACCGTCGGCCTTGCCTCGGATCGCGCCGGCACGTTCCTCCGCGGTTCGCACCGCCAGCCGCGCGTCGAGTTCCGCCGACCGGGCGTCGGAAAGCGCGGCCATCGCGTCGTCGCGCTGCAGGAGCGCTTCCTCGGCGACCGCCGACGACTCCGGCGCCGCTTGCTCGGCGCGGACTTCGAGGGTCGCGGTCAGTGCTGCGAGTTCATCGAGCACGCGCGATCGATGGTCCTCGACCTCGTCGCGCCGCGCTTCCAGCCGGGATACTTCCGCGGCGGCGAGCTCGGCGGCGTTTCGCAGGCGGGACACCTCATGTTCCGCGGCGGTCGCGACGCGCTGTTGCTCGCGGATCGCGGCTTGCGTGGAGTCGACGGTTTCCCGGAGGTCGACCTGGTCCGAATGTGCTTGTGCGAGCTCGGCAGCCAGACTCTTCGCATGCTGTTCAGCGGCACGCAGTGCACGCCGTGCAGCTTCGACCGACTCGCGAACCTCGATCGGACTGGCGGCTCGGTCCGAGCCGCCACGAACCCAGCCTGCACCGACCACGTCGCCGGCCTTCGTCACTGCGCGCATCCGGGGATGGGCCGAGACGACGTCGATCGCCGAAGGCAGGTCCTCGGCGACGACGACGTCCCCGATCAGAGCCTCGAGAGTGCCGGACAGCTCTGCCGGACAACGAATTTCATCGAGAAGTCGGTGACTTCCGGAGGGTGGCGATGCTGCGCCCGCAGCCGGGAACGCGATGACCGCACGTCCGGCTTCGGCCGTTCGAAGGGCACTAACCGCAGTTTGCGCCGAATCCGCGCCGTCGGCGACCATCGCGTCCGCAGCCGTCCCCAGCGCCGCCGCCACGGCCGCCGCATAGCCCTCGGAAATGTCGAGTTGGTCGGAGAGAAGTCCGGAGACGCCCTCGACCGGGTTTCGAGCGAGCCACTTCGCCGCGTCCCGCGGAGCCATTCCGACCGCCAGCGCCTCGACCCGCGCGTGCAGCGACGCTACTTCGTGACTCGCCTTTCGCTCGCGATCGCGCAGGAGAGCGACTCGATCCTTGACCACGCGGAGTTCGGCGATCGCACGTTCGTGCTCCTGGCTCAGGTCGACCGAGGCGGCGTTTGAATCGTCATCGGCAACATAGGCGGAGTCGTACGCGGCCCGCGCGGTCTCGGCACGCGCGCCAGCCTCTTCGATCGATGCGATCAACCGGTCGAGTTCGCCCTCCATGGCTGTGGCGCGAGCGCGCAGGGAGTCGACCTGGCCCTCCAAACGGACGAATTCTTCCCGCCGATCCGCCTCGGCCCGGATCGCCGCTACGTGCGCACGCTCAGCATCGCGGGCGATTCGCTCGGCATCGGCAAGGTCCTCGGCGACCGCCGAAAGCGCCTCGCGCGCTACGTCGACCGCCTCCTGAAGCGCTTCCTCCTGCATTGCGGCGCGATCGGCAGCCGCCTCGAGTTCATCGGGGTCCGGCCCGCTCGGGGCGATCGCAGGCTGCGACAAATGCCGCACCCGCTCGGACGCGACGCGGACCGTTGCATCGAGCCGGTCGGTCAAGGTCGTCAACCGCGTGGCGAGTGCAGCGGCCTGATCCGATCTCGGAACCACGCCTTCGAGCTGATCCGCCGACAGCAACAGCTGCTCCGATGCGGATGCGAGCTGTGCCTCGATCTCCGCCTGCTGCTCGCGAATCACCGACTCGCGCTCATCGTGGCCGGCGAGTTCCTTGCGCCGCTGCACGAGATCGTCGGCCGCGAGCCGCAGCCGGGCGTCGCGCAGATCAGCCTGAATCGTCTGGGCCCGCCGAGCGACCTCGGCCTGCCGTCCCAGCGGCTTGAGCTGGCGCCGGAGTTCGGCGGTGAGGTCGGTCAGACGGTTGAGAGTGGCGGCCATCGCGTCGAGCTTGCGAACGGCCTTCTCCTTCCGCCGGCGGTGCTTGAGCACGCCGGCGGCTTCCTCGATGAACGCCCGCCGCTCTTCGGGCCGCGATTCGAGGATCGCCGACAGCTGACCCTGCCCGACGATGACGTGCATCTCGCGGCCGATTCCGGAGTCGCTCAGCAACTCCTGAATGTCGAGCAGGCGGCAACTGTTGCCGTTGATCTCGTACTCACCGGCACCGTCGCGGAACATCCGGCGGGTGATCGAGACCTCGGTGTATTCGATGGGCAGGGCGCCGTCGGAGTTGTCGATCGTGAGCGTGACCTCGGCGCGGCCCAGCGGGGCGCGGCCAGCGGTGCCCGCGAAGATGACGTCAGCCATCTTCCCGCCGCGCAGCGCTTTGGCGCCCTGCTCCCCCATGACCCACGTCAACGCGTCGACCACGTTGGACTTACCGGAACCGTTTGGTCCGACGACGCACGTGATACCCGGTTCGAATCGAAGAGTCGTCGACGAGGCGAAGGACTTGAAGCCCTTCAGCGTCAGACTCTTCAGATGCATCTCGGTGCGGGATCTACAGAATCGCGACCGAGACGACGAGGCCGAGGGCGAGGTGTGCGGCCGCGACGACCCACGCCTGCGGCCGGAAGTCCTCGGCGGCGAGCAGGTCGCCGATGTCGAGGCCGACCAGCGATTCCAGCATGCGCACCCCGGCGACCTGAGCGGCAATTCCGATGAGACCGAAGGTCAGGGCGGTCACCAATCCCTGCCAGAGGGAGTCGCCGCCCGATGCGTAGATCGCCAGAACGACGATCAAAGCCATGGCAACGGTGCCCACAGCCGTGACGAGGACCGCGTTCGGACGTCCCTCGCGGACGAACTTGCGCAGGTCGCCGGCGGTGGTGAGGTCAACGGCGAAGAATCCGATGATCATCAGCAGAAGGCCGATGATCGCGTAAAGGACGATCGCTGCGAGACCTCGGCCGAGGTACGCGAAATAGTCCGAGTGCAGCGCGGCAAGGGTGTCCATTAGTTCTCCGTATCGGGTATGCGGTGCGGCACGAAGGCGGCACCGTCATCGGTGATCAGTCCTGCAGTTTCACGAATTCCAAGTCCAGCGGCGTCGTCACCCACGACCCACGCGCCGAGAACCGGACGCATCCGGTCGAACACGGGTAGCGGATCGAGCAGTTGGTAGACGAAGCCTTCGGCGCCGTAGATGCCGCCCGTCGCGGTCGTCATACCGGGCCCGACGATCGTGATGTTCGCGCCCTCCCGACCGAGCTTGGGTTTGCGCACATATTCGGTGAGTTCGTGCGGATGGTCGAGGTACGCCGGCAGGAGATTCGGGTGCCCCGGGTACATCTCCCACAGCACCGCGAGCAGTGCCTTGTTACTGAGCAGCGTCTTCCACAGCGGTTCGAGCCACATGGTGTTCGGCAGGCTGTTGACGACGTTCTTGCCGAACTCGTCCTCGAGGACCCACTCCCAGGGATACAGCTTGAAGATCGTCTGCATCGGGACCTCTTCGAGGTCGACGAAGCGGTTGAACATGCTGTCCCAACCGATCTCCTCGACGGGCAGGCCGATGGTGTCGAAGCCCGCTTCGGCCGCCGTCTCCTGGAGGTAGGCGGTCGTCACGTTGTCTTCGCCGCTCTCGTCGGCCGCAGTCCAGGAGAAGTGGAGGAGGTTCGAGGCGAGCGCTCCGTGCACTTCACGCCAACGATCGACGAGCTTTTCGTGGAGGGAGTTCCACTGGTCGTCGTCCGGGTGTGTGTCGGTCAGCCAGTGCCACTGGATGATCGAGGCCTCGACCAGAGACGTCGGCGTATCCGCGTTGTATTCGAGCAGCTTCGCCGGACTGCGCGCGTCGTACCGAAGGTCGAAACGCCCGTAGATGTGCGGGTCTCCCCGCTTCCACGATTCGGCGATCGGTCCCCAGCTCCACTCCGGCAGTCCGAAGTCCTTGTACCGCTCGGTCGTGATGACGTGCTCGACCGCGTTCTTGCACATGATGTGCAGGAGCTCGACGTCAGCCTCGAGCGCGAGAATCTCGTCCATCTCGAACTCGTAGTGCACCGACTCGTCCCAGTACGGGCGCGGCAAGCCGTCCGCATCACGCGCGGGGACGCCGTAGACGAGCCCCTGTTCCACGATGGTCGTCTGCCAGCCTTGCCGGGGCTGACTTCTCCTGCGCCGCATCAGCTGCTCGAACTGTGCGACTTGGAGCCCAGGCCACCGCGCGAGATCGTCGTGCCCGACTTCGTCTTCACCGTCGTGTTGCTGGGTGCGAGGTAGGAGCCGCCCACCGGCGAGCGACCAATGCTGTTGGACCCCCCGTAGTAGTAGCGGTACGAGTGACCGCCGTAGTAGAAGAAGCCGCTCGAATTAGGCGACCCGTGGCAATACGAGTCCGAGACGACGACTTCCTGGCCGTTTTGGTACGTCGTGCAGTAAGCGGTCGTCGTGCCTGCGGACGACACCGTGTAGATCGCCGCGACGACACCGGCCACGCCGACGACGGCGGCACCACCCATGAGCCGTCGGCGGTTGGTGCGCTTCTTCTTCGCGAGCATCGCGGCCTGCTGTGCCGCCAGCGCTTCAGCGCGTTCGCGAGCCCGGATCTCCCCCGCGCTCGGTGGCCGCGGGCGGGCCGTGTTCGGGTCCTGGAAGCGGATGCTGCCCTGGCCACCGCCCGGCTGCCCGGTCGGAGGTGGCTGCGGGGGTTGCCACGGCGGTGGCGACTGCGGCGGCTGGCCCGATGGCGGCGGCGGTTGCTGTCCCGGCTGTTGTGGAGGGGTCCAAGGCGGCGGCTGCCACGGGGGAACCTCGCCGGAGTTGCCCGGTTCGTAAGGATTCATCAGCGCTCCTGGAAGCCGACGAGGTCGCCGCGCGGCGCCTCCCACGTTTCAGTCACCAGGACGACCTTGCCAGGTGTCTGGTCCGATCGCAGCGCAGCAAGCAGCGCGTCGCATTTGTCTTGCTCTCCTTCCGCCACGACGTGCACTCGACCGTCGGGCTTGTTCTGCGCGAAGCCGACGAGTCCGAGTGCCAAAGCCTGCGAACGCGTCCACCAGCGGAACCCGACGCCCTGCACGCGACCGTGCACCCAGGCGCTCAACCGAACCGAAGCCATAGTTCAATCCAGCTTGAATTCGAGGGTGACCTTGGTCCCGGCCTTGAGGGTCCGGCCGACGGTGCACACCTTGTCGATCGCGCGCTCGGCGATGGTGAGTACACGCTTCTGCGTGGCCTCGTCGAGTTCGCTGAGGTCGAGTTCGAAGACCTCGTGCAACTCCGGGTAGATCTCCTGCTCCCGGTCCGGCTTGCCCGAGATACGCACGGTGGCGTCGAAGTTCTCGCCGAGTTTGCGCGTGAGCGGGATGTCCGCGCTCATCGCACTGCACGCCCCGAGCGCGATCTTCATGAGCTCACCCGGTGTGAAGACACCTTCGACCGACTCCGAACCAACGAGGACCTCGGCGCCACGCGAACTCTTGCCGGTGTAGCGGCGTTGCCCCGTGCGCTCGACCCAGAGCTCAGTCGGTGGCGCGGGCACTGCAGGGGTCTGATCACTCATGCCTTGATCTTGCCAAAACCGCAGCGCCGTTCTTCGCCCAGCCCTCACCGGACAGACTCGAAAACGCCTCGTGAACTGATCTTCACGCGCAAAATGGCTCCAAATGGCCACATCCGGCCAGCTCATGGGCGAGAGGGGAGAACCCACACCGTGACCAGATATGCGAACCAGCAGCGAAGTGGCTGGTGGGCAACTGACAACGACGACCAATACCGCAAGCGGCGCGGGGCGCTTGGCCCCCAGATGTTCACGCTGGCGGCGCTCATCGGGATGGGCGGTCTCGCCGTAATCGTTGCCCTCGGGTTCGTCATCTGGTGGGTCGTGACCCACGGCGTCGGCGACACCGTCCTGATCGTCATCGCGTTGGTCTTCATCGTCGGCCTGTTCCTCATCGGCACAGTCGTCGTGATGATGGTCTTCGCCGCGTTCTCTGTTGGAAAAAAGTGGGACGTCAAGGTCGAGCCGCAGGGCGAGCAGACGGTCGTGACCACCCGCGACGGCGTCGATCTCCACGTTGAGGTGCAGGGCGACCAAGGCGCGCGACGTACGGTCGTGTTCGTTCACGGCATCGCCATGTCGTCGAAAATGTGGCACCACCAGCGGAATTCACTCCCGATCGACACTCGCGCCATCCTTTACGACGCCCGCGGTCACGGTCGCTCTCAAGGCCAGAAACTCGATGTCAAAGTGCCCGGCGTACGTCAGCTCGCCGACGACCTCGGCCGGGTCATCGACGAGAAGGCGCCCGGCGGGGACCTGATCCTCGCCGTTCACTCGATGGGTGGCATGACGATGTTCGCCCTCGCCGCGATCCGCCCCGACATCTTCGATCGCGTGCGCGGAATTCTTCTGCTCAATGCAGGCCCGGGACCAGGCAAGGACGTCATCTGGCTCGGCGTCCCAAAGCTCCTCTCGCCACTGCGCAAGCTCCTGCTGAAGATCGCCGCGCCCGGACTGGCGCTCGTCGGTATCCTTCCCGGGTTCCTGCTGCGCATCCTGGGCATGGCCCCGTACCTGATCGCCGCCCGATGGCTCGCCGTCGCGGAGGACTCGTCGAAGGAATCGTGGCGGCTGACCGCACGGATGCTCTACGAGACCACACCCAAGCGATACGCCCACCACATCGCGGCCTGCATCGAACATGACGAGCGGCCGTCACTCGACCGGATCTCGCACATCCCGATGATCGTCGTCGCAGGTGAACAGGACAATCTCTTCAAGCGATCGAGCTTCGACTCGTGGGTCAAGGAGCTTCCGCAGGCGGTCTTCTTCTCGATTCCGGGCGACGGGCACATGACGATGCTCGAACGACCCCAGTGGGTCACCCAGCAGTTGGCCACGTTGATCAACGCGGTCGAGGTCGAGCCCGAGGTCGAGGAAGTGACCCCGGGCCCTGCTCGCAAGGGCAAGCTTCCGCGCCAGAACGTGCCCTACATGTGGAGCGACTACAAGGAAGAGGTCGAGGCGGCACAGCAATCCGCGGGTCCCCAGGCCGCACAAGCGGTCAAGGTTCCGGCCGCACCGCGTGAGGAGAAACTCCCCCGCCAGAACGTGCCCTACATGTGGAAGGACTACCAGGAAGAGGTCGAGGTGGCAGAGGGCAAGCACGCCGAGAAGACCGCGTCCGGTGGCGGTGGAATCGACTTGCTCGGCCAGATTCCGGGCACTCTGAAGAAGATCCTGGGCGGCGACAACAAAGACGACGCTACGGACTGACCGATTCCTTACGGGTCCAGGCCCGCAGCTTCTCCCACTGCCAGGTGTTGATCACGCGGTCCGCGGGGACGTTGCACGCCTGGGCCCGTTCGCATCCGTAGGCCTGCCAGTCGAGTTGACCGGGCGCGTGCGCATCGGTGTCGATCGAGAAGAAGCAATCCATCTCGAGGGCGAGCGTCACCAGACGCGTCGGCGGATCCCGACGCTCCGGCCGGCTGTTGATCTCGACCGCGGTGCCGTATTGGCGGCAGGCTTCGAACACGATCTCGGCGTCGAAGGTCGATTCCGGACGCTTCCCTCGCCCGCCCTCGACGAGCCGACCGGTGCAATGTCCGAGCACATCGACGTTCGGGTTGGCGATCGCATAGACCATGCGTCTCGTCATCGTGGCCGAATCCGCGCGCAGGTTCGAGTGCACGCTGGCCACGACGATGTCGAGCTGCGCGAGCAGCTCTGATTCCTGGTCGAGGGAACCGTCGTCGAGGATGTCGACCTCGATACCGGTGAGGATCCGAAACGGTGCGAGCTGTTCGTTCAGTTCGGCGATGACGTCCAGTTGGCGGCGCAGCCGGTCGGCGCTCAGTCCGTTGGCGACGGTGAGGCGTGGAGAATGATCGGTCAGCGCGCAGTATTCGTGGCCGAGCGCAGCGGCCCGCCGCATCATCTCGTCGATCGGGCTGCCGCCGTCCGACCAATTGGAATGCGTGTGCAGGTCGCCGCGGAGGGCCTGCCGTAGCGCACCGCCTCCGCCTGCAATGACCTCCGCGGCACCGCTGACCTCGGCGAGATAGTCCGGGACCCGACCCGCAACGGCCTGGCTGATGATCGCGGACGTCTTGGGACCGATGCCGGCGAGGTCGATCCAGCTGTTCTCGGCGGTGCGCCGGGCGCGCTGCTCAACGGAGAGCCCCTCGACGATGTCGGCCGCCCGGCGGTAGGCCTTGACCCGATGCGTTTCCGCACGGGATCGCTCGAGGTAAAAGGCGATCTCACGCAACGCTTCGACCGGGTCCACCAGCCTGACTTTAGGACATGCCTGACGATTCCAGGCCGTAGCGAGCGGCGGTCAGGCGTGCGGAGTGCAAGGCGGACGAGGAGGACATAGCGGAGCTATATCCGACAAGGACAACGAAGCAGGCCGTGCGGCTGGGCGTCGCGCAGTAGGCCGTGGAATCGTTAGGTATGGCCCTTAGTGGCGCGAGTACTTGATGAAGATGACCCCGTCTTCGAATACCTGGTGCCCCACCATGTGGAACTTCTGGAGCGACTCCCCCGCGATGAGCGGGCGACCTGAACCGAGCACCATCGGGAACAGCTTGAGATAGATCTGATCGATCTCCTCGACGAGGCTGCCGGCGAGCTCACCGCCTCCGCACAGCCATATCCCCTTGCCCGGCTTCTCCTTGAGCTCGCGGACATAGCCGGCGGGGTCGGACGAGACGAGTTCGATCGCGGGGTCGGGCGATTCTCCGAGCGTCGTCGACACGACGACCTGCTTGAGATGCGAGAACGGATTCGACGTTCCGGTTCGAACACCGAAGTCGTAGGTCTTGCGACCGAACAGCACGGTGTCGAACGTCGAGCCGCCTTTGAGCCCGAGTGCTTCCCGGATCTTGGTCGGAACCGCCTCCGGATACTTGGCCTTGAGCGCGGCCGCGTGGTCGCCACCACCGCCGAAGACGTCGACATGGCCGTCGCTCGTCGCAATGAATCCATCCATCGTCGCAGCGACGTAATACGTGAGCTTGCGCATCGTTCGCGGCCTCTCACCCGGGGGTCCTGGCTCTTTGACGGTATCCCCGACAAACCCCGCGCGACAACGGATTCGCGCCGATCTACCCCATCACGAGCCGGGCAGAGCCGGCGGTTCGTCGAGGAAGTCGGCCGAGGGCGCGAAGAACAGACCGCCGGTCACCGCGGCCGAGAAGTCGAGGATGCGATCGGTGTTGCCGGGCGGATCACCCAGGAACATGTTGCGCAGCATGCGTTCGGTGATCGCCGGGTCGTGCGAGTAACCGATGAAGTACGTCCCGTACTCACCGTTGCCGACCGATCCGAACGGCATGTTCGCACGCACGATCTTCAGCTCGTCGCCGTTCTCGTCCTCGATGACGTTGAGAGCGGTGTGCGCGTTCTCGGGCTTGACACTGTCCGACAGCTCGATGTCGTCGAACTTGGTGCGGCCGATGACGCGCTCTTGCTCGTCGACGGGCAGCGCTCGCCACGCGGCGACATCGTGCAGGTACTTCTGGACGTGAACGTAACTGCCACCATCCTCGGTCAACGCCGCCGCGGCCGCCGTCTCCCCGATCGGATTTTCCGTGCCGTCGACGAATCCGAGCAGGTCCCGGCGGTCGTAGTACCGAAAACCGTGCACTTCGTCGACGACCGTGACCGCGTCACCAATTTCGAGCATCAGCCGTGACGCGAGCTCGAAGCAGTAGTCCATCGTCTCCGCACGGATGTGGAAGAGCAGATCGCCTGGTGTCGACGGCGCGGTGTGGCGTGGGCCCGAGAGTGCGACGAAGGGGTGCAGAGCGTCCGGCCGGGGGCCGCTGAACAGCCGATCCCAGGCTCCCGAGCCGATCCCCGCCACCAAGGACAGATGCTTGTCTGGATCGCGGAACCCGATCGTGCGCGTGAGGCCCGACAGCTCCGCCAGCGCCTCGTGCACGGTCTCCTCGCCGCCTGGGTTGATCTCGACGACGAGGAAGATCGCGGCCTGGCTCAGCGGATGCAGAAGGGCTTGCGGAGTGTTTACGGGCACCCGACGAAATTACCGTTTCGGACGCGGCCTCGTCTGGCAGCGCGGACAGAAGTACGACGAGCGGTTCATAAACGCCTCGCGGTGCATGACGGCACCGCAGCGATCACACGGTTCGCCTTCCCGGTCGTAGGCGTGCAGGGACCGGTCGAAGCAGCGGAACGGATCGATCGATGGGAATCTCCGCCACGACGGTCGTTCCTTCGCTCACCGGACTATGTACGTAGAGAACCCCATCGACGGCAGCCAATCGATCAGCCAAACCAGCCAATCCCGATCCCGGTCCGGCGTGTGCACCACCGATGCCGTCGTCGGAGACGGAGACGACGAGCTTGTCGTTGTGCGCGACGACCGAAACACTCGCCTGAGTCGCACGCGCATATTTTGCGACGTTGGCGAGCGCCTCCGCAGCAACGAAATACGCCGCGGTTTCGACCGGTTCGGCGAAACGCTCGCCCAGGACATCGACGGAGACCGGCACCTTGGTACGGGCAGCGAGATTCGACAGCGCCGGCCCGAGTCCGTCTGTCGTCAGAATCGCCGGATGCAGACCGTGCGCAAGTTCGCGCAGGTCCGCGAGTGCCTCCTTGGCGCACTGTGACGCTTGGCGCGCGGCGACCTCGATCTGCTCCGTCGTCATCGTCTGTGCCATCTCCTCCAACAGACGCAGATCCAGCGCGAGGGCGACCAGCTGCTGTTGGGCACCGTCGTGAATGTTGCGCTCAATCCGCTTTCGGCTCTCGTCCGCGGCAGCAACCAGTCGAACCCGAGATGCTTTGACCTCTTCTAGCAGTGCCGCCTTTTCACCAGCCAGCTTCTGCCGTTCGCCCAGTCCACGCATGGCCGCGTTGAACGAGCGGGCCAACTCGGTGAACTCGTCCGTTGTCAACTCCGGAACCTGAGTCGTGTAGTCGGCTGACTCGATGCGTTTGGCACCGGCGATCAGATCGGCGATCGGTTGATTCACCGAGCGGGCAAACGCCGTCGCCACCGGAAGCGCCACAATTCCACCGAAGAGCGCGGCTGCGATCATCTGCCGCAGAAGGCTCCACGGATCTTGCCGCCACTCGACCCCGATCTCGGCACCGAACATCGCCGTCGCAACCGCGAGCGCCGGCGCGACGATTGCGAGGCGCTGAACCACCCGGATGCCCGAGCCCGGTGGCGTCGGCCCCTCGAACTCCTTCTGGATGGATCGGAGGACGGGGCGAAGCAAGACCAGCGGAAACACGCTGTACGCCGCCAGCGCATACGCGAACACTGCCGCGCAACCGGCAAGGAGAACAGCGATTACGGGAGTTTGCAGCCCTTCCACTCGAGCCAAGATCCACAAACCGGCGGGCAACGTGTAGAGGCTGGAGATGAGGTACACCTGCCGCATCAGCTGCCATGGCAGGCGAGCGACGGCATGCCAGGCTTCCTCGGGACCGATCTCCCCCGCCGCGTGCCGTCGGAGCGGACGGCACGCGCGGACCGCGAAGGCAACTCCAAGCGCGGCGCCCAATAGCGTCACCGGGATCGTCCAGGCCACGAGATCGACTACTTGCCTTCGTGAGAGCCCGACCACATGCGCGTTCACGTAGATGATGAGTGTCAGGCTGACGTACCACCCAGAAACCAGCGTGAACACGACCGGATAAGCCAACACAATCCGCCAGCCGAGGCGCGTGTAAAGCCGCTCCATGATTCCGTCCTCGTCCGACCCACGATGGTCGACGATGCCGTTGGAGGCCATGATCTGAGCCTATTCTCCGCAGCTCAGAAGGCATCCGAGCTATCACGGAGACGGGTCATCGACTAACGACGCGGCCTCGTCTGGCAGCGCGGACAGAAGTACGACGAGCGGTTCATAAACGCCTCGCGGTGCATGACGGCACCGCAGCGATCACACGGTTCGCCTTCTCGTCCGTACGCATGCAGTGATCGGTCGAAGTAGCCCGACTGGCCGTTGACATTGACATACAAAGCGTCGAACGACGTGCCGCCGGCGTCGAGGGCGGCCACCATGACGTCCCGGGCATGGCCGATGAGCCGGTGCAACGCCGGCCGGGTCAGCGAACTCGCGGTCCGTCGACCATGAATCTCGGCTCGCCACAAGGCTTCATCGGCATAGATGTTGCCGATTCCGGCGATGACGGTCTGATCGAGGATGACGCGCTTGATCTCCGAGTCCTTGGCCTTGATCCGGCCGACGACCGCGTGCGCGTCGAACTTCGGGTCGAGAGGGTCACGGGCGATATGCGCCACCGGGACGGGCACGATCGTGCCGTCGACCTCGACCATGTCGGCCAGGGACCAACCGCCGAAGGTGCGCTGGTCGACGAATCGAAGCTGCTGGCCGCTACTGAGCGCGGCGACGATGTGCGCGTGCTTCTCGAGCGGTGCGTCCGGAGGCTGAATGAGCATCTGCCCGCTCATGCCGAGATGCACGAGGAGGGACTGCCCGCTCGGAGCGAGTTCAAGCCACATGAACTTGCCGCGGCGGCCGGTGGCCGCGATCGTCTGCCCGGTCAGTTGGCCGATGAGATCGAGCGGCCCCGCCACATGGCGACGAACCGATCGAAGTCCGGTGACCGATACTCCGGTGATCGTCAAGCCAGTGACATGACTGTCGAGTCCGCGGCGGACGACCTCTACTTCGGGAAGCTCAGGCACGGCGAAAGTCAGGCACTCTGTTGCGGCTTGCCCGACAGCAAGTGCCAAGCGGCGCTCGCGGCCTTCTGCTCGGCTTCCTTCTTGGTGCGGCCGACGCCGGTACCGGAAGGATTGCCGGCCACCAGAACCGTGGCCGTGAATTCTTTGTCGTGGTCGGGTCCGGTGGAGGTGATCTCATACACCGGGGTTCCGAAGGATCGCTCCGCGGTCAGTTCCTGGAGACTCGTCTTCCAGTCATGGCCGGCCCCCATGCGAGGAGCGCGTTCGAGGAGTTCGGCGAACAGCCGAAGCACGACTTCGCGCGCCACATCGATGCCGTGCTGGAGGTGAATCGCGCCGAGCAGCGATTCCATCGCATCCGAGAGAATGCTCGGCTTGTCCCGACCACCGGTGAGCTCTTCACCCTTACCGAGGAAGAGATGCGCGCCGACGCCACCCTCACCGAGTCCGCGTGCGACTTCCGCCAACGCGAACTGGTTGACGACGCTGGCACGCAGCTTCGCGAGCTCGCCCTCGGGTTTGTCGGGATGAACGACGTAGAGCTGCTCGGTGATGGCAAGCCCGAGGACCGAGTCCCCGAGGAACTCGAGTCGCTCGTTGGTCGGCAGACCACCGTGCTCGTACGCGTACGACCTATGAGTCAAGGCCAGCGTCAGGAGCGCGGGTTCGAGCTCGACACCTAGTGCGTCGAGAAGTTTCCGATGCGCGTCTGCGCCATCCGCATGCGGGGCGCCCTGTCGCTGGCCTTCGACCTTAGACATTGGGTTAGAAGGGCCCGCCTTAGACGGCGATAACCTGCCGGCCCTTGTACGTGCCGCAGGACGGGCACACCACGTGCGGGAGCTTCTTTTCGCCGCATGCCCGGTTCGGGCAGGTAACGAGGGTCGGCGCAACGGCCTTCCACTGGCTCCGGCGCGAGCGGGTGTTCGAGCGCGACATCTTCCGCTTCGGAACGGCCACGTCCGTCTCTCCTTGCTATCTCCACGCAGCCGAATGCCACGTGTCAAAGTCGGTGTTCTGGTCTAACTTACGACTGGTCGGCGGTGCCTTCACCATCAGGTGGATTCAGCTTCGCGGCGAGACCAGCCCAGCGAGGATCAAGTATCTCATGACTGTGGTCCAAACCAACAATCGCGAGGAGAGCACCGCATTCGGTGCACAATCCGGGGCAATCCGGCCGACACACAGGCTGCAGCGGAAACTCCAGACCGGCGGTGTCGACGATGAGCGGTTCAAGGTCGATGTGGTCGTCCTCGACGTGGTAGACCTCGCCCTCTTCAGTCGTCGCCTCGGTCGTGCTGTTCGGGTAGGCGAACAGTTCGAGAAACTCGAATTCGGCGGTGCCGTCGAAAGGTTCGAGGCAGCGGACGCACTCCCCCTTGGTCGGTGCGGTCGCCGTACCGGTGACGAGCACGCCCTCTGACACCGACTGGAACTTCAGGTCGAGTTCGACCTCGGAGCCCGGCTCGATCGCCATGAGGTCGAGGCCGATCCGATTGGTGACGTCGACCGTCCGATGCATGGTCTTCATCCGGCCCGGGCCACGGCCCAAGGAGCGGATTTCGAACACAAAACCACCGTCATGAATTTGACGGTGGTTGCGATGGGGTTTGCCGGACACGCTGCAAATCTTACCGTGCCCGGCAGCTCCCAAATTCCAAGCTAGATGCGGCGACGTCCGCGGCCCTGGGGTGCCACGAGGTCAGAGGCGTGGTCTGGGACCGTGTAGCCGACGCGAAGGTTGTGGCGGCCGGTACCGACCGAGCGCAGCGTGCCCTCGAGCAGCGCCTCGAACTCGCTCAGCTTCGAGTCGACGTACTGGTCGCACTCATGGCGCTTCTGCGCCGCGTCCGCCTTGGCCTCGTCGATGATGCGTGCCGCCTCGGCACGGGCCATCTGCATGACCTCGGTCTGCGACACCAGGCGGGCACGCTCGGCCTCGCCTTCGGCGACGGCACGGTCGTAGGCGTCGCGGCCGGCGTCGACCATGCGCTCGGAGTCTTCCTGCGCACGCGCGGTCAGCGCCTGGTACTCGTGGTTGGCCTCGTTGACGCGCACATCGGCGTCATCCTGAGCCGACACGACGATCGCTTCTGCCTCCGCCTGAGCTTCGGCGACGAGCCGGGAAGCCTCTTCGCGCGCCTCACGCAGGATGCGGTCGGACTCGGTCTCGGCGTTCGCCAGAATGTCGTCCTTGTCGTCAAGAACGTCCTGAGCGTCGTCGAGCTCGGCCGGGATCGACTCCCGAATGTCGTCCAGCAGGTCAAGCATTTCGCCCCGCGGCACGATGCAGCTACGCGTCGCCGGAATGCTGCGTGCCTCCTCGACGATCGCAACGAGTCCGTCAAGTGCCTCGAATACCCGGTACATCCCGTACCCCCGCTTCCCGTGCTGATCCTCTGGTCTGAAGATCAGTGTGCCAACGGAATTCGCGCAGCTCGGGGCCTGCGGCCGAGTGTCAGATCACGATGAAGCCGCGGTTCGAAATAGGAATTGTTATCTAGTGAGCTACCGGCCGAGCTTTTCCATGAGTCGCTCGTACACCTGCGGCGGCAGCATGTCGGTCACGTCGCCGCCGAACCGAGCGACTTCCTTCACGAGCGAACTGGACAGATAGCTGTGGACGGGATTGGTCGCGATGAACAGCGTGTCGACGCCGGACAGCTTGTTGTTCATCTGCGCCATTTGGAGTTCGTAATCGAAGTCGCTGCCGCCGCGCAGACCCTTGACGATGGCGGTCACACCCTGCTCGCGCGCGAAGTCGACGAGCAGTCCCTGCCACGCGGCAACGTCGACGTTCTTCAAGTGAGACGTCGATTCCCGGAGCATTTCCATGCGCTCATCGATGGTGAACATTCCCTGCTTGCTCGGGTTGATCATCACCGTCACGATAACGCGGTCGAACTGAGCCGCCATCCTCGTGAAGATGTCGATGTGGCCGTTGGTCACGGGGTCGAACGACCCCGGGCAGAGAACGCCTGTCATGCGCGGGAGTCTATCGGCCCATGGTTGCGAATCGATTGCGTGAACACGGGAAATCCGCTGGTCACCAATACCGGACTGTGACCCACAGCACCCTTACCATCGGTCCCGTGGGCACAATCTTTGCTGAGGTCGAAGCACGCGTCGCCATGCTCGAGTCCGAGCGTGCCAGTTTCCGTGCACTGCGGTCGGCCGTCATCGCACTCGAAGAGCTGCACGAGGCGCAGTTGCGCAAAATCGAGGCGCTCCACACGCGCATCGACCAGCTCACCGCGCGGCTTCAGCAGTTCGAGGACAGCCAGGACGACATCAACGATCTGCTCGTCAAGGCGATCGAAACCTAGACCCTGACCTCCGCGAGTTCGACCCGGGTCTCCCCGTAGTCGGTCGACTTCAATAGCTCGATCCCATTGGGCCACACAGTCTTCGGCGATCGAGCCGAACGTTCGAGCACGACGAGCGTGCCATCTTCGACCCAGCCGTTGGCCAGTAGCGCCGCCAGGTCCGCGGTCACCGCAGCGTCGGACAACGCGTAGGGCGGGTCGCTGAATATGACGTCGAATGGCTGCTCGGATTTCGTCGCCAGCACGGCTGCGACCGTCGCCGTCCGCAACTGACCGCCGATGCCCAACAGCGCGATGTTGTCGCGAATGATTCGCGATGCCTTCCCGTCGGATTCGACGAGCACCGCCGACTCAGCGCCCCGCGAAAGCGCTTCCAACGCCAGGGCGCCCGATCCCGCGTAGAGATCGAGAACGCGCAGTCCGTCGAAGTCGACGCGTGCGGCAAGGGCACTGAACACCGCTTCGCGGACGCGGTCGGAGGTCGGTCGGGTTCCCGAGGCGGGAACCTTGATCCGACGACCTCCGACCGAGCCGGAGATGATTCTGGTCATCTAGTCAGCCGACGTGCCTTCGCCCTCGATCACGACGAGGAGATCGCCACCCTCGACCTGCTGCACCTTGCCGATCGACAGACGGGTGACGGTGCCGCCCCGCGGCGCGGTGATCGCGGCTTCCATCTTCATGGCCTCGATGGTGGCGATGGTGTCGCCGGCCTTGATCTTGTCGCCGTTGGCGATCTGCAGCGTCACGACACCGGCGAACGGCGCAGCAACGTGGTTCGGGTTGTTGCGGTCGGCCTTCTCCGCCGCCGGTACCTCGGCTGCGATCGACCGGTCGCGCACCGAAACCGGACGCAGCTGACCGTTGAGGATGCACATGACCGTGCGCATACCGCGCTCGTCCGGCTCCGAGACAGCTTCGAGGCCGATGAGCAGTTCGACACCCTTCGTGAGCTGAACGCGGTGCTCTTCGCCCCGGCGCAGACCATAGAAGAACTGGTTCGCCGACAGCAGCGACGTGTCCCCGTACTGCTCACGGTGCGCGAGGAATTCCTTCGTCGGTCCCGGGAACAGCAGGCGGTTGAGCGTCGCACGACGGGTCTTGGAGTCCGCGTCGAGACCGGCCTCGTCCTCGGCCGACAGCGGCGTCTCCGGCTTCGGCTTTCCGCGACCTTCGAGCGCCTTCGTGCGGAACGGCTCGGGCCAGCCACCGGCCGGGGTGCCGAGCTCGCCGCGCAGGAAGCCGATGACGGACTCCGGCAGGTCGTACTTCTGCGGGTTGGCCGCGAACTCCTCCATCGTCACGCCCGCGCCGACGAGGGCGAGCGCAAGGTCGCCGACGACCTTCGACGACGGCGTCACCTTGATGAGGCGCCCGAGCATGCGGTCCGCGCCGGCGTAGGCATCCTCGACCGCTTCGAAGCGGTCACCGAGGCCGAGAGCGATCGCCTGCTGACGCAGGTTGGACAGCTGACCACCCGGGATCTCGTGCTTGTACACGCGACCGGTCGGAGACGGCAGACCCGACTCGAACGGCGCGTAGACCTTGCGCAGCGCCTCCCAGAACGGCTCGAGGTCGCACACCTTCTGCAGGTCGAGGCCCGAATCGCGCTCAGTGTGCGCAGCGGCGGCGACGATCGCCGAGAGCGCCGGCTGGCTCGTGGTTCCCGCCATCGGCGCCGAGGCACCGTCGACGGCGTCCACTCCGGCCTCCCACGCCGCGTACAGCGTCGCGAGCTGTCCACCAGGAGTGTCGTGCGTGTGCAGGTGCACGGGAAGGTCGAAGTTCGAGCGCAACGCGGTCACGAGCTTGACCGCCGCCGGGGCCCGCAGCAGACCCGCCATGTCCTTGATCGCAAGGATGTGCGCACCCGCGTCGACGATCTGCTCGGCGAGCTTGAGGTAGTAATCGAGGGTGTAGAGCTCCTCGTTCGGGTTCATGATGTCGCCGGTGTAGCTGAGGGCCACCTCGGCGATCGGGGTTCCGGCTTCCCGAACCGCATCGATCGCGGGACGCATCTGGTCGACGTTGTTGAGTGCGTCGAAGATACGGAAGATGTCGATCCCCGTGTTCGTCGCTTCCTGAACGAATGCGCGCGTCACCTTCTCCGGGTACGGCGTGTAGCCGACCGTGTTGCGGCCACGCAGCAGCATCTGGAGGCAGATGTTCGGAATATCCTCGCGGAGCACCGCCAAGCGCTCCCATGGGTCCTCATGGAGGAAGCGCAGGGCGACGTCATAAGTGGCGCCACCCCACGCCTCGATCGAGAGCAGCTCCGGGGTCATGCGGGCGACGTGACCGGCGACCATCGTCAGACCGCTGGTCCGGACGCGGGTCGCGAGCAGCGACTGGTGCGCGTCCCGGAAGGTCGTGTCGGTGACGGCGATCGCCTTCTGCTCGCGCAGTGCCTTGGCAAAGCCCTCCGGGCCGAGCTCGAGAAGGCGCTGACGCGATCCGGTCGGTGGCGGGACCGAGAGGTCGATCTGGGGCAGCTTCGTGTGCGGGTACACCGTCGACGGGCGGTTGCCGTGGGGCTTGTTGACCGTGACGTCGGCGAGGTAGCTGAGGATCTTCGTACCGCGGTCGGCCGACGCATGCAACGTCAGCAGCTCGGGACGCTGCTCGATGAACGACGTGGTCACGCGGCCGGCACGGAAGTCCTCGTTGTCGAGAACGGCCTGCAGGAACGGAATGTTCGTCGCGAGGCCACGGATGCGGAACTCGGTGACTGCACGACGCGCTCGCGCGACCGCAGTGGGGAAATCGCGGCCACGACAGGTGAGCTTGACGAGCATCGAATCGAAGTAGCCGGTGACCTCGGCGCCGAGCGTTGTACCACCGTCGAGGCGAACGCCCGCGCCACCCGGCGTGCGGTACGCGGTGATGCGACCGGTGTCGGGACGGAAACCCGCGGCCGGGTCCTCGGTCGTGATGCGGCACTGCAGAGCGGCACCGCGCAGAACGATGTTGTCCTGGCTCAAGCCGAGGTCGGCGAGCGTTTCACCCGAAGCGATCCGCATCTGTGCCTGCACGAGGTCGACATCGGTGACTTCCTCGGTCACCGTGTGCTCGACCTGGATGCGGGGGTTCATCTCGATGAACACGTGCTTGCCACGCTCGTCGAGCAGGAACTCGACGGTGCCCGCGCACGAGTAACCGATCTGCTTCGCGAACGCGACGGCGTCGGCGCAGATCTGATCCCGGATCGTCGGGTCGAGGTTCGGTGCCGGAGCGAGCTCGATGACCTTCTGGTGGCGACGCTGCAGCGAACAGTCGCGCTCGTAGAGGTGAATGACATTGCCGTGCTCGTCGGCAAGGATCTGGACCTCGATGTGGCGCGGGTTGATGACGGCCTGCTCGAGGAAGACCGTCGGATCACCGAAAGCGGACTCCGCCTCACGAGCGGCGGCCTCGATCGATTCGCGCAGTTGCGCGCGCTCCTGCACGCGGCGCATGCCTCGACCGCCACCACCGGCAACGGCCTTCACGAAGACCGGGAACTCCATGTTCTCCGCGGCGGCGAGCAGCGCGTCGACGTCAGAACTCGGCTCCGACGACGACAGCACCGGCAGTCCAGCAGCCTTGGCAGCGGCGATCGCGCGGGCCTTGTTTCCGGTCAACTCGAGGATCTCGGCCTTCGGGCCGACGAACTTGATTCCCGCTTCGCGGCAAGCCGCGGCAAGGTCCGGGTTCTCGGACAGAAAGCCATAGCCGGGGTAGACCGCGTCGGCGCCGCATTTCTTTGCGACAGCGACGATTTCCTCAATCGACAGATAGGCGCGGACCGGGTGGCCCTTCTCTCCGATCTGGTACGACTCGTCGGCCTTCAGACGGTGGACGGAATTGCGGTCTTCGTATGGGAAGACCGCGACACTACCGGCGCCCAGTTCATAGGCAGCGCGGAAGGCGCGGATGGCAATCTCGCCGCGGTTGGCGACCAAGACTTTTGAGAACATCCCGCTAACTTACCCGGCTTCTTGTTACAGGAACCGGCAGGTTCGTGTGTCCGAACCCTCACCTTCAGAAGGTCGTCAACGTGAAGTTCACAGCGCTTATCCAGAAACTGGACCGGGCGTATTTGTCAGCGCGCGGTTAGGCTGAATTCGTGGAAACCGGCAAGATCGTTCGGTTCGACGCTGACCGCGGTTACGGATTCATCAGTCCGGACTCGGGCGGCGACGACCTGTTCGTCCATACGAACGACCTGCATTTCGAAAAGGCAATCGCACGACCAGGAACGGTCGTGCGATTTCGTTCGGAATCGAGTGACCGCGGCGCGAAGGCGGTGGATGTCGAACTCCTCGAGGGTCGCCCCGCCCGCGCCTATGCGCCCGGCAAGTCGAAGCCGTCCGGTGAGTGCGACACCCTCGACGAGCAGGACTACCTCAGCGAAGTCACCGAGATCCTGATCGAGAGCGCGCCTTCGATGACCGGCGAGCAGATCGCCGCAGTCCGCCAGGCTTTGCTGCGTGAGGCGATCCACCACGGCTGGGTGGACGAGTAAATCAGTTCTTGTCGATGTAGTCGAGCCGCTGGTGGTTTACCGCGGCACGGGCCATGCCGAGCAGTCCCGGATGATCCGCGAGCGTCGGGTCGCCCGCAACGACCTCGCGCGCGAAGTTCTGCGCTTCGAGAATCACTTCGAGGTCGTCGATGAGCGACAACAGCCGCAGGTTTGACTTCGTGCCCGATTGCGCGGCGCCCAGGATGTCACCCTCACGCCGGGTCTGGAGGTCGAGCGTCGCGAGTTCGAAGCCGTCGTTCGTGGCCGCCACTTTGTTGAGCCGCTCGAGCGCGGGACCCTTCGACAGCGTGATGAGAATGCACAGACCCGCGTGTTTGCCTCGGCCGACGCGGCCGCGCAGCTGATGCAACTGGCTGATGCCGAAGCGGTCGGCGTCCATGATCACCATCGTCGTGGCGTTGGGGACGTCGACACCGACCTCGATCACCGTCGTCGACACCAGGACGTCGAGTTCTCCGCGCCCGAACGCCCGCATCGTGGCGTCCTTCTCGTCCGCCGGAAGGCGACCGTGGAGCAGTCCGACGCGAAGTCCCGCCAGCGGCCCTGCGGACAACTGCTCGAATAAGTCGACGACGGCGACCGTCGGCGGCTTCTTCACTTTTCCTTCGTCGTCATCATCTTTGGGCTCGATAAGTTCGTCGTTCTCACCGTCGCCGATACGAGAACACACGACATAGGCCTGTCGCCCCTCGGCGACCTCCTCGCGGATGCGTTCCCACGCGCGGTCGACCCACTGCGGCTTCGACTCGGCGGGCACGACCCGACTCACGATCGGACTGCGGCCGGCCGGCAGTTGGCGCAGCGTCGAGGTCTCGAGATCACCGAGGACGCTGACCGCGATCGTGCGCGGAATCGGCGTCGCGGTCATGACGAGCATGTGCGGGCTGACCCCGTCCCGCCCCTTCGACCGGAGCTGGTCCCGCTGCTCGACGCCGAATCGGTGCTGCTCGTCGACGACCACGAACCCGAGGTCGAAGAAGTCGACGTTGTCCTGAATGAGCGCGTGCGTACCGACGACGATTCCGGCTTCACCGGTGACGATCTTGAGAAGGGCGTCTCGCTTGGCGGCCGTGCTCATCGACCCGGTGAGCAGCGCGATCGACGTCGCCTCCTCGGCCGCACCGAGTTCGCCCGCGGTGGCCAGCTCCCCCAACATCGACCGCAGTGTTCGAGCATGCTGCGACGCAAGAACTTCCGTCGGCGCGAGCAGAGCGCACTGGTACCCGGAGTCGATCACCCGGAGCATCGCCCGGAGCGACACGACCGTCTTTCCGGAACCCACCTCACCCTGCAGCAGTCGACTCATGGGATGCCGCTGCGACAGGTCGAAGGCGATCTCCTCACCGACCTCGAGCTGCCCCTCGGTCAGTTGGAAGGGCAATCGTGCGTCGAAGGCATCGAGCAGGCCCCCGGACCGTCCCGCACATGCGGGCGCCGGCCGGCGGTGGGCTTCCCGTCGACGCAAGGCCAACGACAACTGGAGCGCGGCCGCCTCGTCGAAGCGGAGACGGTCCTTGGCGGCATCGACGTCGCGTTTGTGGTCAGGAAGGTGGATCAGACGCAGGGCAGTCCCGAGTTCGATCAGCCCGTGCTGGGCCCGGATCTCCGGCGACAGTGGGTCCGGCACGTCGTCGAGAAGGTCGAACACCTGGCGGATGCACCGGAAAACGTCCCAGCTCTCGAACTTCGCGGTCGCCGGGTAGATCGGGATCAGACTTCGATCAAAGATCGCCATGTCGAGTCCACCCGGACCCGTCGCGGCCTTCGCCAGACCGCCGAGGGCGCCGGCACCCTTGACCGGGGCGTCGTCGTCTTCCGACATCACGAGATACCCCGGGTGCTGCAGGCTCCACGACTCGCGGAAGTACTTGACGGTTCCCGAGAACATCACGCGCATGTCGGCTTTGAGCACGTGGTTGACCTTGTTCCCATTGAAGAAGGTCGCTTGCACCGGTTTGCGGTATTGATCGGGATCGAGCGTCACCAACAGCAGCTTCTGGCGCGGGTTGTTGCGAATCTGCTTGAGCTCGGTCTTCGTGATGTAGCCGATCGCGGTGATCCGGTCGCCTTCGGCCGGCGGGGTATCGCTCAGTTCCTTTGCCTGCGTCGCGTACCGATGCGGGTAGTGGCGAAGAAGGTCCTCGACGGTGTGGATGTCGAACTCTTCGGACAGGATTGTCGCGGCCTTGCCACCGACGACGAATTCAAGACGGGTCGAAAGCGTGGTCTGGGGAGCGGAGCCTGCGGAGCGACCATTCATCTACTCGAAACCGATCTGGAAGACTTCTGCGGGCTGGCCACCCTGGTATACCTCGACCTCCACGCCGTGGTAGTTCCGGGCGACGTAGGACGTCACGGTTTCGACGAGCTCGGCATCCCCATCGTCGCCGATCAGGATGGTCAGCAGTTCACCGCCGAGGCCCACGATCTTGTTGACGAGACGAATCGCGCCGGCGGTCAGATCAGCGTCGATGATGACGACCTCGGTTCCGACGTAACCCAGGGCGTTGCCGGGCCCATACGTACCGGCGAGGGTCAGCGCGCGGTCGCGCGCGATGCGCAGCGTTCCCCACCGAGTCGACGCCGCCGCCTCGGACATCGCGTAGACGTCGTCGGCGATGACCCGCCGCGAGTCCTGCACGGCGACCGACGCGAGGCCCTGAACCATCGAAAGACTGGGCAGGAGAAGAACTTCCCGATGCGAGTCGCGGGTGGAAGCACCCACCACGGCGAGTTAGTCGGCGTTCAGCACGCCGTTCGCCAAAAGCAGCACCTCCCGATGCGGAAGGGCGCGAACCGCCGAAACGATGCTCTCGGGCGTCACCGGATGCGCGGCCCGAACGACGGACGCCCCCGCACCTTCGAACAGGGCCGCGGTCCCCTCGCCGAGCGTCAGGGCGAGCACTCCGCGCGTCGACGCCTCGGCGCTGGCCGACACACCCAGATAGTTGATCCGCACCGAGCCCAGCGTTCCCGTACGGAGTCCGGCCTCGACGGCAGCGCCGGCGTCCGCACAATGCACGTGGACCGAGAAGATGTCACCGTCCGCGACGATCGCGACCGAGTCGCCCAGCAGATCGAGATCCCGGCGCAGGTCGACCACCGCGTCCTCGGACGTTCCCGTCACGACGAACATGACCTCATAGGTCGCGTCAGCGGTGTGCACGCACGAGGTGTCGTCTGCGCCCTTGTACTTCTTGCGCTCGGGCCACGATCCGGTCGTCGCGAAAACGAGGGCGTCGACGATGACGACGAGCCCGCGACCGCCCGAGTCGACAACCCCGGCCTCACCGAGAACGTCGAGCTGCTCCGGCGTGCGATCGAGTGCCTGGACGGCAACGGCAGCAGCGTGCCGGGCCGCGTCGGCAAGTGGGATGTCTTCGGGCAGCTGCAGGATCTCGTCGGAAACGGCCGCGAGGATCGTGATGATCGTGCCTTCGACCGGTGTACTCATCACCTCCCGGGCGAGCACAGCGCCGCGCCCGAGTGCGTGGGCGAGCCCATGCGCACTGAGCGGCCAGCCGGGCGTCTCGGCAATCGCGCGCATGACCTGCGACAAGATGATCCCGGAGTTGCCGCGCGCGCCGAGAAGGGCACCGCGGGACATGGCTCGGGCGACTTCATTGCCGGAGGCTTTTCCGCCCACGCGAGCCGAAGATTCGACCGCGGCACGCATCGTCAACAGCAGGTTGATACCGGTATCGGAGTCGGCGACCGGAAAGACATTGAGATTGTTGATCTCGTCGCACCGGGCAGTGAGGCCTGCGACGCATGCGCTTCCCCACTGTCGAAGCACTGCCGCGTCGAGCACGCTCACCTCCTACCCCGGGTCCCGCGGGCCACATTAGCGTCCGAATCCAGGAATGCCTATGCGTCTCGGTTCAGTCCCGGAATTCGTCCGCGTGAAGGACGGCCATGACCAGCTCGCCCGCGAGATACTTTCCTGGTCACGCGCCGAACGAGCGACGAACGAGGGATGCACGATGAAGCTGAACCAGAAGCAACTCGACGCCCTCACCTGGATCTCCAACACTTTTGCGGCAGGTGACGGCCACACGCCGAATGCGGAATCGGTGGGCGTGCCGGTTTTGATCACCAAGCTCGTCGACCGAAATCCGCGTGCCGGCGAGCGTAAGCAGCTCGAATCGCTGCTGAAGATCTGGGATTCGAAGGCTTTCGGACTTCTCAGCGGCGCCGGATTCGCGAAGTTCTCGTCGTTGCCTCAGGCCGACCGCGAACGCTTCCTTCTGTCCTATGCGGATTCGCGTGTTCCGCAGAAACGTGCCTTGTTCCAGGCCCTCAAGATGGCATCGACCCTCGCGTACTACGTGTCCCCCGATGCCGCCGCAGTGTGGGAAACGATGGGTTACCCCGGCCCGTTGGGGACGCTTCCGTCAGCGCCTGCCAAACCGCTGTCGCCGCTGCGCATCTCGACGGACACGACGCTCGACTGCGACGTTGTCATCGTCGGTTCGGGTGCGGGTGGCGGAACTGCAGCCGGCGTTCTGTCGGAAGCTGGGCTCGACGTCGTCGTGTTGGAAGCCGGTGACTACTACGACGATGCCGACTTCGACGGCGGCGAGTGGAGCGGCTTCACGCGGCTTTACGCCGGCGCTCCGACGGTGACGGCCGACGGCCAGATCGGTCTGCTCGCGGGTGCGTGCTTGGGCGGCGGAACGGTCGTCAACTACACGACCTCGTTCCGGACACCGGACGACGTCCGCGCCGAATGGGCTTCGCTGGGCGCAACACAATTCACCGGAGACGAATACACCGCCGCGCTGGACGCCGTGTGCGCACGTTTGGGCGTCAATCAGAACAACGGCCGCATCAGCTCCACCGACGAGTACATGGAGAAGGGACTGCGCGAACTCGGCTGGCACATCGACGAGATGCCCCGAAACGTCAAAGCCTGCGACCTCGACGAAGAGTGCGGTCGCTGTGGTTACGGGTGCCGAATTGGCTCCAAGCAGTCGACGGCCAAGACCTGGCTGAACGATGCGGCTGATCGCGGCGCACGCTTGATCGTCGGCGCGAATGTGCGAATAGTTGTCGTGAAGAACGGCCAGGCCGCGGGCGTCAGTGCGATCACGGCCAACGGCAGCACGCTCACCGTCAGTTCCCGCGCAGTCATCGTGGCGGCCGGCGCAATTCAGACGCCCGCCCTGCTCAAACGCTCGGGCCTCCGAAACCCCAACATCGGCAAGTACCTCCGACTGCACCCCGTGAGCCTTGTCGGAGCCGAGTTCGACGAAGACGTCCGCCCGTGGACCGGCGGCATGCAGACCCGGTACTCGACGCAACACCGCGACCTCGACGGTAAGGGCTACGGCGTCATCTACGAGACCGGGCCCGCGAATCCTGGAGTCGCGGTGAGCCTGACGCCGTGGCGCGGAAGCGGGAGCCACCTCGACCGCATGCAGAAGTTGCGGACGACTTCGGCCGTGGCCTGGCTCGTCCGCGATCAAGGGTCTGGTCAGGTCAAGATCGGACGCGACGGCGAACCCATCGTGAAGTACCGCCTGACCGGGCCAGACGCGGCCCACTTCGCGCGGGGATTCGAGGGCGCCGTGGAGATCATGGAAGCGGCGGGAGCAAAGCGGATTCACGCCCCGCACCAGTCGGGTCTGTCGTATGCGCCCGCGACCGACAACCGGGACGACTTCATCGCCGCCTGTCATGCGGGCGGTTACGGACCGGGCCGATGCCTCATGGCGTCGTTCCACATCATGGGGTCCGCACGGATGCGCGGCACCGCTGCCGACTCGGCCGTGAATCCGGATGGCGCCACGTGGGACGTGCCAAACCTCGTCGTCGCCGACGGATCGTGCTTCCCCACTGCCTCGGGGGTGAACCCGATGATCTCGATCGAGTCGATCGCCTATATGAACGCGAAGCGATTGGCTGCGGCGCTGGCCTAGGTCGCAGCACCCCACGTGATCCGCTGAGACGGCGGAAATCTCCTCCTATCGAAGGACGCCACAAACCTCATAATCGCGAAATACTGTCCTGGTCAGACCTGTTCTCTTCAGCTCGCCTCGCGCGAGGTCTGGAGGCTGTCGCCATGAGCACCACACATGTCGCCGACGTCTGCATCGTCGGCGCGGGCATCGCGGGCCTTAATGCCGCGTTCGTCGCGAGCAAATACCTCGGCAAGAGCGGGAAGATCATCCTTGTCGACCGCCGCGAACGAAGCGGCGGAATGTGGGTCGACACGTACGACTACGTGCGACTCCACCAACCACACCCCATGTTCACGGCCGGGAACATCAAATGGACGCTCGGCAAGGAACGGTCGTACCTCGCCACCAAGCCTGAGGTTCTCGACCATTTCCAACACTGCCTGGACGTCATCGGCCAGCGGACGCAGTTGGAGCAGATGTTCGGGTGGGAGTACCGGTCCCATCAAGCTGCGAACGGCACGGTGCGCGTCTCATTCACCTCGCCCGCTGGCGAGACCGAGGTGATCGAAGCGAAGCGCCTTATCAAGACGTTTGGATTTTCGGTGCCGCAAATCGATCCGTTGGCCGTCTCCAGCACGCGGGTGCGCTCGGTTTCCCCGAACTTCTGCGACGTACGCGAGGGTGAGATCGCCAGCAGTCGCGAGCCGGTGTGGATCGTCGGGAGCGGCAAAACCGCCATGGACACCGCGCACACGCTCATCACCCAGAATCCAGCCCGCGAGGTGAACCTCGTATCCGGATCGGGGACGTACTTCATGAACCGCGAGTTGACGGCGCCGACCGGAGCGAAGCGGTGGTTCGGCGGCGCGCCCGCGAAGAAGTTATTTCGTCAGTTATCGCTCCGGTTCGACGGCACCAACGAACACGAAGTCACTGCCTGGTACCGCGGGAAGTACGCCAACGTTCCGACGTCCGTAGCCGATCACTTCATGTACGGAGTGCTTTCGGAGGCGGAAAACCAGGCCATCAAAACAGGGCTAAGCGAGGTACTCGTCGACCACTTCGTCGACGCGGTCGACCGCAACGGCGGTGTCGACCTGATCCTTCGAAGTGGGGCCAGCAAGTCGATCCCCAGCGGGAGCTGGATCGTGAACTGCACTGGTTACGTCGTCCGTGGGGACGTCAAGTACGAGCCGTACAGCTCCGCCGACGGGAAGGTCCTCTCTGTTCAGATCCGCTCCGGAACGGTGGCATTCACCTCGTTCTCGAGCTACTTCCTGACCCACTTGATGTTCCTCGGCAAACTCGCCACGGTGCCGCTCTACGAACTTGACTTCGTCGAGTTGCATCGCAGGTCACAGGACGCAATGCCTTGGGTGATGGCGTCGCACTTGCAGTACAACCTGGGCCTCATTGCTGACGCAGTGCCGCCCAAGGTGTTCATGGACTGCGGGCTCGACTTCGACACGTGGTACCCACTGCCGCGGCAATTGATCGGCGCGGCGCGTTTCATGCTCACCTACAAACGCGACCGGCCACACAACAAGAAGACCCTGGACACGGTGCACGAGCGGCTCGGCATTCGTTGCGGCCCCCTCGTTGACGCGTGAGGAGGATCGCATGAGCAGTGCGAAGCGAATAACGTCTTTCGAGCGCGCGGGACTTACCTTCGACGTGATCGACACGGGCCCGATCGATGGACCTCCGGTGGTCCTTCTCCATGGATTCCCGCAACGCGCGTCGGCGTGGGCGGGAGTCAGCGAGCTGTTGCACGCGGCCGGGCTCCGGACCTACGCGCTCGATCAACGCGGCTATTCACCTGGAGCTCGGCCGAAACGAGTTCGGGACTACAGGATGCGCGAACTCGTAGCTGACGTCGTTACGTTGATCGAACACATCGGCACGCCCGTGCACGTCGTCGGCCACGACTGGGGTGCCGCTGTCGCGTGGGCCCTGACCTGGCTCCACAAGGACAAGGTCGCTACCCTGACGGCCGTCAGTGTGGGGCATACATCCGCGTTCCTGCGATCGATGGTCGTGTCCGGCCAAGGACTCCAGTCGTACTACATGCAGATATTCTCGGTACCCGTCCTCTCCGAACGGCTCTTGAGCAAGCGTGGCGGTTGGGGTGAGCGGTTCTTCCGCAACGGTGGCAGCACCGATGAAGCGTATGAAGAATTCCACCGCGACATCGTGGATGCAGGCGCGCTCACCGGTGGACTCAACTGGTACCGCGCGCTGCCGCTGTCGTTGGCCGAGAAGCGCAGTCCCGTTGAAGTTCCGACGACATTTGTCTGGAGTGACGAAGACCGCGCCCTGGGCCGGAAACAGGCCGAACTGACAGCGAACTACGTCCGCGGTCCGTATGAATTCGTCGAGATGACAGCCGTCAGTCACTGGATTCTCGGTGAGCGGCCGGCCGAGTTGGCGGATGCGATCGTGCGGCGCGTTCGTTCGGTAGACGCAGGCTCAGCCGTCTGAGTTTGGAGTACTGGCCATTCGACGGCTACTCTGTACAGGTTGCCTCGACCCCCGGTCGATGGCCAAAGACTTTTGTCCCACATCATCAAGGAGTTCCAGCATGGCTGCCGTTTGCGACGTGTGCGGTAAGGGCCCTGGCTTCGGCAAGTCGGTCTCGCACTCGCACCGCCGTACGAACCGCCGGTGGAACCCGAACATCCAGACCGTTCGCGCTCAGGTTGCTCCGGGAACCACCCGCCGCACCAACGTGTGCACCTCGTGCATCAAGGCCGGCAAGGTCGTTCGCGGTTAACGACGACATTTCCCGTCGCTCCGCTCGCCCGTGACCTTTCAGGTCACACCACTTCACGCCAACAGCGTCGTGGCACTCGCGCAGTGTCACATCGACTGTTGGCGTGAGTCGTATCGGGGACTGGTGGCTGACCACCTGCTCGATGCTTTCGACGTCGCCCGGCGCGCGGACCAGTGGGAACGGGTTCGTGCCGCCGGTCGTTCGCGTATCTACACCGCGATCAACGGGTCAGGTGTCGTTGGGTTCGCCGCTGCAACCGACACCGAACTGGACGCGCTCTACGTGCGTCAGTCGCACTGGGGCTCCGGACTCTCCGATGAACTGATCGAAGCCGCGATCGGCGACGACTCCACTCGATTGTGGGTCTTCGAGAATAATCACCGCGCGGTGCGCTTCTACCAGCGCCACGGCTTCGTCACCGACAACGTTTCGCGCATCGAGCCGTTCACAGGGCTGACCGAGATCCGGATGAGCCGCTAAAAACCCGGGCTGTCGCGAGAGCAAAGACAACTATTGCCGTTGTGCTCGCGTGAGGGACCGATTTTGGCAGCTACGGCAGGCGCCAGTCGACCGGTTCGCCGCCGATCTCCTCGAGCAACTCATTCGCCTGGCTGAACGGGCGCGATCCGAAGAACCCGCGATGCGCCGACAGCGGCGACGGGTGCGGCGACTCGATGATCGGCACATCCTGCAGCATCGGCTTCAAGGTCGATGCTTGCGCACCCCAGAGGATCGCTACGAGCGGCTCGGGACGGTCGACCAGAGCGTGAATCGCCTGCTCAGTAACCTCTTCCCACCCCTTGCCCTTGTGGGAGCCGGCGTTGCCCGGCGTCACCGTGAGGACTCGGTTCAGCAGGAGGATGCCCTGCTTTGCCCACGGCGTGAGGTCGCCGCTGGTCGGAGCTGGATAACCCAGGTCCGTTGTGTACTCCTTGTAGATGTTCTCGAGGCTGCGCGGAAGCGGGCGAACATGCGGCTCGACGCTGAAGCTCAGGCCGACGGCGTGACCCGGAGTCGGGTACGGGTCCTGCCCGACGATGAGCACGCGAACCTCGCCAAACGGCTGTTGGAAGGCTCGCAGCACGTTCGCACCGGCAGGTAGGTAGCCACGACCGGCGGCATTCTCCGCCCGGAGGAACTCCCCCATTGCGGCGATCTGCTCAGCAACCGGAGCGAGCGCGTGCGCCCAACCGGCTTCCACGACTTCTTCGAGAGGGCGAGCCATCTCAACCTTTCGGATCGAAACTCTGCCAACCCTGGGAGCCCTCCCAAGGTGTGCCATCAACAGTGACGCCGGTGCCCTCGGCGGTGCGCCCGATGCGACGCCAGCCTACGGGCAGGGGCACCTGGTCCGGAAACACCGCCACCAGCGCGTGGTCCTCGCCGCCGGTCAGCACCCAGGTGAGTGGATCGACGCCGAGTGCAGCAGCAGGTTCAGTGAGCGCAGAGTCTGCCAACGCCTCCGAATCGAGGTCGATCGCGACTTCCGACGCGGCGGACACGTGTCCCAGGTCAGCAAGCAAGCCGTCGCTGACGTCGATCATCGCCGTGGCGCCAGCATGCGCGGCTGCCGGTCCCGACGCATAGTCGGGCGTCGGCGCCTGATGTGCGGCGACAAACCCCGGGTATCCGACGACCTCGGCATCCAACAACGCCAACCCGGCCGCCGACCAGCCGAGACGCCCGCATACCGCGACGGTCTGGCCCGCCTTGGCGCCACTGCGCGTGACCGGCGCGCGCCCACCGAGATCGCCGAGCGCGGTCACCGAAATGACGACCCGGTCCGCCTGGACCATGTCCCCGCCGATGATTCCGCCGCCCGTGTGCGCCGCCTCCGCAGCCATTCCCTTGGTCAGCCCATCGATCACCGACACCGGAGTCGTCGAGGGACAACCGAGACCGATGACGAAACCCGTCACCTCGGCACCCATCGCCGCGATGTCCGCGCCGTTCTGCGCGATCGCCTTGCGGCCGATGTGTTCAGGGTCCGACCAGTCGAACCGGAAGTGCCGCCCCTCGACGAGCATGTCAGTGGTGACGGCGACCGAACCCGAAGGTGCCGCCAGAACCGCAGCATCGTCTCCGGGCCCGAGGAGCGTCGCCGCGGGTTGAACCAGGTTCGCGGTGATGCGTCGGATGAGCGCGAACTCACCGAGTTCGCCAACCGTCTCCGTGATGTCCGTCCCCCGTCCGGTCGTTGCGCGCTGACCCCAATACAGTGTCAATGACAGTACGCAATCGTCTGATCGTGAAGCGGGAGGGCTCCACACGTGATCAAGCCGGCGCAAGCCGCGATCATCGCACTGCCCGTTCTGGGCGTCGCGGCGCTCATCTATGCGGCTCAGACCGTCGCGAATGCGCCGATCGACGAACGCATCGCGGTTGGATCGGTACCGGCGCCAAAGGCTTCGAGCGCCGAGTGCGCCGAACTGATTGCCGCTCTTCCGGACCAGCTCGGAGACTTCACGGCGGCGAAACTCGTTGAGCCGGCGCCCCCCGCGACGAAGGCGTGGGCGTCACCGAGCGGCGGCGAACCGATCGTTCTCCGGTGTGGCATCGAGCGGCCGAGTGAGTTCAAGGTCGCCACAGCACTTCAGGACATCACGGTCGAGGGCAACGTCGTCTCGTGGTTCCGAATTTCGGACCCCGATATGAAAGCCGCCACGTGGTTCGCCGTCGATCGGCCGGTCTACGTCGCCTTGACGATTCCCGACGACACGAACGCCGCGACCGCGGTCCAAGAAATCACCGAAGCGATCGCCACGTCGCTCGAGCGCGTGAAGATCGACCCCGCGCCCCTCTAGCGGAGCCCGGTACCCCGCGCGATCGCCGTCTCGATGAGCGTCGACAACAGGGTCGGATAGTCCACTCCGGTCTCGGCCCACATCTTCGGGTACATCGAGATCGAGGTGAAGCCGGGCATCGTGTTGATCTCGTTGATGACCGGGCCGTTGTCGGTGACGAAGAAGTCGACGCGCGACAGGCCTTGGCAGTCGAGCGCCTTGAACGCCTTGACCGCGATCTCCCGAATCTGGGCGGTCGTCTCGTCGTCGAGATGCGCCGGGATGTCGAACTCGGTGACGTTGTCCAGGTACTTCGTGTCGAAGTCGTAGAACGACTCGTCCGTGGTGAGGTTCGTCAGACGGATCTCAGCGATCTTGCTCGCCTCGACGCGACCGTCGGGGAACTCGAGCACACCGCACTCGACCTCCCGGCCGACGATGTTGGACTCGATGATGACCTTGGGGTCGTGGTTTCGCGCCTCGGCGATCGCCGCATCGAGGTCGTCCCAGTTCGCCACGCGCGAGATCCCGATCGACGAGCCGCCGCGCGCCGGCTTCACGAACACCGGCAGGCCGAGCTGTTCCTTCTGCTCAGCGGTCAGCGTCTTCTCGCCGGGTCGAAGAACGATCTGAACACCGATCGGAAGCCCTTCGGCAGCAAGGAGTTTCTTGGTGAACTCCTTGTCCATGCCGGCCGCGCTGGCGATGACGCCGGGGCCTACGTAAGGCTTTCCGGACACCTCGAACACGCCCTGGATGGTGCCGTCCTCGCCCCACGGTCCGTGCAGGATCGGGAAGATGACATCCGCGCTGTGCAACACCTCGACGGCGGCGGCACTGAGCATCACTCCGCTGCCGTCGGACTCGACGGACGGCAGGGTGCGGTCCGCCCGCGCGCCGGGCATCGCCCCGACGATCCACTCGCCCTCTCGCGAGATGCCGATCGGGATGATCTCGTAGCGCTCCGGGTCGAGATTCGCGACGACACTGCCGGCCGAGGTGACACTCACCGAGTGCTCGTTGGACCGGCCACCGAAGATGAGGGCTACACGGGTTGGGGCAGACACGCAGTCACCGTACCTTTGTTTATTCGGGCTTCGGCGGACGACCGAGCAGCTCGCCGACCGCCTGGCGAACCGACAGACCTTCATGACATACGCGATGAACTGCGTCGGTGAGGGGCATTTCGACGTCGTACCGGGCGGCGAGGGCACGAATAGACGTGGCCGATTTCACGCCTTCGGCGACCTGACCATGGGTCGCTTCCTGCGCGGCAGCCATTCCCCCGCCCTCGCCGAGCACCTTGCCGAATGACCGGTTTCGCGACAGCGGTGACATGCACGTGGCCACGAGGTCGCCCACACCGGCGAGTCCGGCCAGGGTCGCGGGATTGGCCCCGAGTGCCACCCCGAGACGAGTCGTCTCGGCGAGGCCGCGCGTGAGAATGCTCGCGAGCGAGTTGTCGCCCATGCCCATTCCGGATGCGATGCCGCACGCAAGCGCGATCACGTTCTTGCACGCGCCACCGATCTCGCAGCCGATGACGTCGGTGTTGGTGTAGGGACGGAAATACCGGGTGGCGCTGGCGTTCTGGATCTCGATCGCCCGCTCGGAGTCGAGGCAGCCGATGACGGTCGCGGCCGGTTGACGAGCCGCGATCTCGCGCGCGAGGTTCGGTCCGGAGAGCACGGCGATGCGCGACTTGTCCGCGCCGGTGACCTGATGGATGACCTGGCTCATGCGCAGGAGTGTGCCGTTCTCGACACCCTTCGCCAGGCTCAGCAGCGTGGCATTGGGATCGATGTACGGCGTCCACTCTTTGAGGTTGTCGCGCAGCGACTGGGAAGGCACCGCCAGCACGACGATCTCGGCACCGTCGAGCGCCTTGGTGTAGTCGTGCGTCGCGGTGAGCGACTCGGGCAGCGTGATGCCCTTGAGGTAGTTGCTGTTCACATGGTCGTTCGTGATCTCGTCGGCGACTTCTTGGCGGCGCGCCCACATGGTGACGTCACTACCGCCGTCGACGAGGACCTTTGCGAACGCGGTGCCCCACGAGCCCGCACCCAGCACTGCTGCACGCGTCATTGCTGCACCACCCTGCAACCGAAGTTCACACGCTCACCCCTCACGGCAGTAACCGTATCCCGAGACGGGTTGCGCAGGACCCGGATCGGACTGGCACGATAGGCGCGTGGGCGGAATTCACGCGCTGGTGCCAGTCAAAGGCCTTGTGAACGCGAAATCCCGCCTGTCCCCACGCTTCACGGACACTGAACGGCGTGATCTGGTTCTCGCCATGCTGACCGACACCGTCCGCGCAGCGATAGCGGCGGAGTCGATCGAACGGGTGACCGTGGTGACAGGTGACCCGATCGTGGCGGACGCAGTTCGCGCTCTCGGCTGCGAGGTTCTGCGCGAGCCCGCCCGGACGCGGTCGTTGAACGAGGCCCTGCGGTGGGCGATCGGTCAGGTCGACCCAAACGCCCGGTTGCTCATCCTGCAGGCTGATCTTCCCGCGCTGACGGCGGCCGAACTGTCCGCATTCACCGCGTCGGCCCCGCAGACGGACCGCGTCTTCGCCAACGACCAGCACCACACCGGAACGACGGCGCTGCTTCTCCGTTCGGCATCGACGCCGTTCGAGCCGCAGTTCGGCGTCGATTCCGCACTCCGTCACCGCGACGCCGGCGTGCGACTGGTGGACGGTGAGTGGCCGGGATTGCGCCATGACGTCGATACCGCGGACGACCTCGACGTCGCGGTGTCGATCGGGGTCGGTCCGGCGACGCGGGCTGCACTGGCGTTGGCGAGTGCCGCGGGCGAGCGCAGCTGAGGAATCCACTCGAATTCACAGTCTTCCGGGTGCGAGCAATCCCCGGCATGGGGAATGATCTAACCGTGAGTGAGCCAAGCACCATCGAAGACGAACTGCCCGAGGACCGGTATCTCAACCGGGAGTTGAGCTGGTTGGACTTCAATTCACGGGTGTTGTGCCTGGCCGAAGACGACCAGAACCCGCTGCTCGAGCGGGCGAAATTCCTGGCGATCTTCGCGTCGAACCTCGACGAGTTCTACATGGTTCGCGTCGCCGGTCTCAAGCGCCGCCACGAGACGGGCCTGTCGGTGCGATCGGCCGACGGACTGTCGCCGCGCGAACAACTCGCGTTGATCGGCCAGCGCACTCAGCAGATCTCCAAGCGGCATGCGCGGGTCTTCCTCGAGGAGATCCTGCCGGCCCTCGCCGAAGACAATGTGCGGATCGTCGCGTGGTCCGACATCAATGCCGCGCAGCGGGAACGACTGTCGGCGTACTTCCACGAGCAGGTCTTCCCGGTCCTCACTCCCCTCGCCGTCGACCCCGCCCACCCGTTCCCGTTCGTGTCGGGTCTGAGCCTGAACCTTGCGGTCACGGTTCGGGAGCCGGAGGAGGGCGGTGAGCACTTCGCGCGCGTGAAGGTCCCGGACAACGTCGATCGCTTCGTCCGGCTGCGGAACGAAGTCGACTCAACCGCCGACGTCTTCCTGCCCATGGAGGAGCTCATCGCGGCTCACCTCGAGGTGTTGTTCCAGGGTATGGAGATCGTCGAACACCACGCCTTCCGTATCACTCGTAACGCGGACTTCGAGGTTGCCGAGGACCGCGACGAAGACCTCCTGCAAGCCCTCGAACGCGAACTCGCGCGTCGCCGGTTCGGTTCGCCGGTCCGGCTCGAGGTCGCCGACGACATGTCCGAGCACATGCTCGAGCTGCTCCTTCGCGAACTCGATGTCCATCCGGACGACGTCATCCAGGTCCCGGGTCTCCTCGACCTGTCGTGCCTGTGGCAGATCTACGGCGTCGACCGTCCGCATCTCAAGGACGCACCGTTCGTCCCGGTCACCCACTCTGCCTTCGCCGAGGGTGAGCAGCCCAAGAGCGTTTTCTCGACGCTTCGCGACGGCGATGTGCTCGTCCACCACCCGTATGACTCGTTCTCCACGAGCGTGCAGCGTTTCATCGAGCAGGCCGCCGCCGATCCGCACGTGCTGGCGATCAAGCAGACGCTGTACCGAACGTCAGGTGACTCGCCCATCGTCAACGCCCTGATCGACGCGGCCGAGGCGGGCAAGCAGGTCGTCGCACTCGTCGAGATCAAGGCGCGCTTCGACGAGCAGGCCAACATCAAGTGGGCACGTGCACTGGAAAAGGCGGGCGTCCACGTTGTCTATGGACTCGTCGGACTCAAGACGCACTGCAAGACGTGTCTCGTCGTGCGCCGCGAGGGCAACCAGATCCGTCGGTACGCACATATCGGAACTGGTAACTACAACCCCAAGACCGCTCGCCTCTACGAGGACGTCGGCATTCTGACGGCCGATCCGGAACTCGGCGGCGACCTCACGGACCTGTTCAACTCGCTCACCGGTTACTCGCGGAAGACCAACTACCGGAACCTGCTGGTGGCGCCCTACGGGGTCCGTCGCGGGATCATCGAGCGGATCGAGAAGGAGATCGCGCTCCACGAAGCCGGCAAGCCCACCCGCATCCGTATGAAGGCCAATGCTCTTGTCGACGAGCAGGTGATCGACTCCCTGTACCGCGCGTCGAACGCGGGCGTTCGGGTGCAGATTGTCGTGCGGGGCATCTGCGCGTTGAAGGTCGGCGTCAAAGGGGCGAGCGAGAACATCGAGGTTCGTTCGATCCTCGGACGCTTCCTCGAACACTCGCGACTCATCCACTTCCTCGGCTCGGACGAGATGTGGATCGGAAGCGCGGACATGATGCACCGCAACCTCGACCGTCGCGTCGAGGTCATGGCCCAGGTCAAGGACCCGCGCCTCGTGTCGCACCTGGGTGAGATCTTCGATTCGGCACTCGATCCCCAGACACATTGCTGGGAACTGCAGCCGGATGGCAGTTGGAAGGAATCGCCGACAAGCGGTCCGCGCCGTGAGCACCAAGAACTCATGATGCGCCGGCGCAGGCCCAGCAACGCCTGATCATGGCCAGCCCCAATTCCGACCGGCCTTCCGTCGCGGCCGCCGGTGCCGTCGTCTGGCGCCGCAGAAAGAAGACCGGCGCGATCGAGATCGCGGTGATCCACCGTCGTCGGTACGACGACTGGAGTCTGCCCAAGGGCAAGCTCGAACCGGGTGAGACCGCGATCGTCGCCGCCGTGCGCGAGATCCGCGAAGAGACCGGTCTCGACTGTCGTTTGGGACGCCACCTGCGCCAAGTCCGATACCGGCTCGCCAACGGCTCGCTCAAACGCGTCGATTACTGGTCGGCGCAGATGCTCGGCGGGCGGTTCACCCCCAATCGCGAGGTCGACCAACTTCGTTGGATGACTGTCGAATCCGCGAAGAAGCTGCTGTCCTACCGCGTCGATCGCAACGTCCTCGACGAGTTCGTGCGGCTGTCGGTGGACCTTCGGACGATTGTCATCGTGCGGCACGCCCTCGCAGGCCGCCGGAAGCGCTTCAAGGGCGACGACGACCGTCGCCCCCTTGACAAGATCGGCCGCCTGCAGGCGCAGGCGCTGGTGCCGCAACTTCTCGCCTATGGCGTCACGCATATCCACTCCGCAGATCCGGACCGCTGCGTCGCGACGGTGATTCCCTTCGCTGAACTCATCGGCGCGAAGATCAAGATCGAGCCCGAGATGTCGGAACGCGCGTTTGCGAAACACAACGAACCGACGCAGCGTCGAATCTTGGAACTGGCGGCCAAGCCGGGCGTTCGGGCGGTGTGCAGCCAGGGGAAGGTGATGCCCCAACTGCTGGGATGGTGGGCAGAACGCAGCGGCTTCCCGCTTCCGCACGGACGTACCCGCAAGGCGAGCATGTGGTTGCTGTCGCTCGACGGCGATCGGATCGTCGCGGCGGATTACGTCGACAGCCCCCTACCGCGTCAGCGGTAGGAGGTCGGCGCAAGGAGGGCGCCTGAGCATCGCAGGGAGCACCGCAGCGCAGCGAGGAGCGGACCGGACCGAGGAGCGGAGGAAGGACGGTGCGCCGCTCAGGCGCTGTCGGAGAGAACTTCGGCGGCGATTATTTCAGCGGCGATTACTTCTTTTTCGCGGCTTTCTTCGCGGCGCTCTTCTTGGGGGCAGCCTTGGCGGTGACCGCCGCGCCGGCGCCGCGTTTCACGGCGGGCCCGCTCGAAGGCAGCTTCGCCTCCCCTGCGATGACCGCTTTGAACTGCGCACCGGGCCGGAATGCCGGCACCGACGTCGGTTCAACTCGCACCGTCTCGCCAGTGCGCGGGTTGCGCGCGACCCGGGCGGCGCGCTTGCGCTGTTCGAACACACCAAACCCGGTGATCGTCACACTCTCGCCCTTGTGGACAGCACGCACGATGATGTCCACGATGTTCTCGAGGGTTTCCGTTGCCGTACGACGGTCCAGCGGCACCTTTTCGGTGAGAACATCGATCAGCTCGGCCTTGTTCATTTGAGAAGTCCTCCGCGCGCCACCGAGGGGGCCATGCATCAGCCCCACCTACGTAACACGTTAATCCTTAAGTGCCGCAATGACGGTCAGCTACGAAAATTTCGCAGCAAATATCCAGCGGAGCAAAATGATCTTTGTGGCGCGAAAAGGATTCGCAAAGGGTCCTTATGTCCCCGGCACCGGCAACGTCGCCGGTTTGAACGACGGGCGGGCCGCTTCGAACGCCGCGATCTCGGCGTCCTTCTGCAGGGTGAGGCCGATGTCGTCGAGACCCTCGAGCAGGCGCCACCGCGTGTAGTCGTCGATCTCGAACGGAAGTACCGTCGATCCGGCGGTCACCGTCTTGGCCTGAAGGTCGACGGTGAGTTCGAGCCCCGGGTTCTCATCCATCAGCTTCCACAGCAATTCGACGTTGTCCTGCGACATTTGTGCCGCGAGCAGACCCGCCTTTCCTGCATTGCCCCGGAAGATGTCGGCAAAACGGGATGAAATGACGACCTTGAAACCGAAATCATTGAGCGCCCACACCGCGTGCTCGCGCGAGGAGCCCGTTCCGAAATCCGATCCGGCGACGAGGACAGAGCCCTTGTCATAAGGCGGGACATTCAGAATGAAATCAGGCTGCGCACGCCATGCGGCGAAAAGGCCGTCCTCGAAGCCCGTGCGGGAAACGCGCTTGAGGTAGACCGCCGGGATGATCTGGTCTGTGTCGACGTTCGATCGACGCAGTGGGACGCCGATGCCGGTGTGGGACTTGAAGGCTTCCATGCTCAATATCTCCTTGTTCGATGGGCGCACCGTCGTGCCCTGCGATCCTCGCTGCGTTCCTCGCTGCGATTCTCCGGGCACTCCTCCTTGCGCCTTAGTCCAGGTCTGCCGGGGACGAGAGGGTGCCGCGGACCGCAGTGGCGGCGGCGACCAGCGGCGACACCAGGTGAGTGCGCCCGCCCTTGCCCTGGCGGCCTTCGAAGTTGCGGTTCGAGGTCGATGCACAGCGCTCACCGGGAGCGAGCTGGTCCGGGTTCATGCCGAGGCACATCGAGCAGCCCGCCTGGCGCCATTCAGCACCGGCCTTGACGAAGATCTCGCCCAGCCCCTCCTGCTCCGCCTGCGCGCGAACGCGCATCGAACCCGGCACGATCAGCATGCGCACGCTATCTGCGACCTTGCGGCCCTTCAGGATGTCGGCGACCTCACGCAGGTCTTCGATGCGACCGTTGGTGCACGAGCCGACGAACACCGCGTCGACCGGGACCTCACGCAGCGGCGTGCCCGGCTGCAGGTCCATGTACTTCAGTGCCTTTTCGGCGGCCTGGCGCTCGGACTCGTCGACGATCTGCTCCGGATCCGGAACCGAGTCGCTGAGCGGCAGACCCTGGCCCGGGTTGGTTCCCCAGGTGACGAACGGAGTCAGAGCGCTGCCGTCGATCTCGACCTCAGCGTCGAACACCGCACCTTCGTCGGTCTTGAGCTCTTCCCACGCGGCAACAGCCTTGTCCCACTCCTCGCCCTTCGGCGCGTGCGGGCGACCCTTGATGAATTCGTACGTGATCTCGTCCGGGCCGACCATTCCGGCGCGAGCGCCGGCCTCGATGGACATGTTGCACATGGTCATGCGCGCTTCCATCGACAGCTTGCGGATCGCCTCACCGCGGTATTCGAGGACATAGCCCTGCCCACCACCGGTGCCGATCTTGGCGATGACGGCGAGGATCAGGTCCTTGCTCGTGACGCCCGGCTGCAGTTCGCCGGAGACGTTGATCGCCATGGTCTTGAACGGCTTGAGCGACAGCGTCTGCGTCGCCATGACGTGCTCGACCTCGCTGGTGCCGATGCCCATCGCGATCGCACCGAACGCGCCGTGCGTCGAGGTGTGGCTGTCCCCGCAGACGACCGTCATGCCGGGCTGGGTCAGGCCGAGCTGCGGGCCGACACCGTGCACGATGCCCTGCTCGATGTTGCCCATCGAGTGGAGGCGGATGCCGAACTCGGCGCAGTTCTTACGAAGAGTTTCGACCTGTGTGCGGGAGACCGGGTCCGCGATCGGCTTGTCGATGTCGATCGTGGGGACGTTGTGGTCCTCGGTCGCAATCGTGAGGTCCGGGCGGCGAACCGGACGTCCAGCCAGGCGGAGTCCGTCGAAGGCCTGCGGGCTCGTGACCTCGTGAACGAGGTGCAAGTCGATGTAGATGAGATCGGGGCTGCCGTTCTCACCCTTCACGACGACGTGTTGATCCCAGACCTTTTCGGCCAGAGTGCGCGGTGTGCTCATCAAAACCTCTTTGATCTCACTATTTGAGACGTTAGTATCGCCCTATGGGACATATTAGCGGCATCGGCGTGCTCGACAAAGCAGTGCTGGTTCTGCGCGCAGTTGCCGAGGAGCCGTGCGGGCTCGGCGAACTGTGTGCCCGGACCGGACTGCCCCGGGCCACCGCGCACCGACTCGCCGTCGGCCTCGAGGCGCATCGCCTGCTCACGCGCGATTCGACCGGCGTCTGGCGTCCCGGCCCAGCTCTGACCGAACTCGCCGCGACCGCAGCGGATTCTCTCGCCGAAGCCGCAAGTTCCATCCTCCCTCGGCTGCGCGAACTCACCGGCGAGAGCGTGCAACTGTATCGCCGCGAGGGCGCTGCCCGTGTGTGTATCGCGGCAGCTGAGGCACCTTTCGGCCTGCGCGACACCGTTCCGGTCGGCGCGCGGCTGCCGATGAACGCCGGGTCCGGCGCGAAGGTGCTCTTGGCCTGGGCCGACCCGACAACTCAAGCCGCGCTTCTGCCCGACGCTTCGTTCGGCGAACGCGCCCTGGCCGAGGTCCGTAAACGTGGATGGGCGCAGAGCGCCGGCGAGCGCGAGATCGGGGTGGCGTCGGTATCCGTGCCCGTGCGCGATGCCTCCGGAGCCGTCGTCGCGGCAATCTCCGTGAGCGGTCCAACGGACCGCATCGGCCGGAGGCCGGCGGTCCGTTGGGCCGCGGACCTGCTCTCCGCCTCAGAGGCGTTGACGAAGCGGCTCTAGTTCTCCAACGAACGTCGTGACTCTCCATGACGCCGTAGCCGT